>JAZNLF010000001.1:0-2072 GCA_045578945.1 Clostridia bacterium
GATATTGCTGTTGTTGTCTCTGCGATTGGAAATCATGATGAAGGCACAGCATTCCCTGTAAATCCTGTAGCAGCAGCACTTATTTTAGCAGATAAAACAGATGTGCGCCGCAGTCGTGTACGAAACACGGATATTACTTCCTTTGACATTCATGATCGTGTGAATTATTCTGTACAAAATGCAACTGTTGAATTAGATACAACCAGTAAGGAAATCACGCTTTGTCTTGATATTGATACGACGCGTTGCCCTGTGATGGATTATTTTGAAATTTTTTTAGGGCGCATGATATTATGCCGAAAAGCAGCGGAAAAATTAGGACTTGTATTTCGATTGGTGATTAATGGGCAAAATCTTTTATAGAAATTCATGTAAAAAAACAGATATGAGCTTTTGCTCATATCTGTTTTTTGTCTTATTTACTTTCGAGATAGCCATTGAGCTTATCCAGGAGTGCATTCACGTCAACGCCGTGTACAGCACATGCTGCTTCAATGCTCTCACCGCTGGAAGCAGGACATCCAAGGCAATGCATTCCGATTTCGAGGAAAAACGGTGCTGTGCCCTCATCCATGCGCAGAACATCTGCAATAATTGTGTCTTTTGTTACCTTTGCCATGTTATATCTTCCTTTCTTTTCCATCCAGGATTACCCCGGAAATTTCTATATTGTCATTAAATAAAACAATATCTGCTTTATAGCCCGGACGAAGTTCGCCAATATTTTCTGCCCCAATTGCTTTTGCGGGTGTTTTTGTCATCATCTCAATTGTTTTAACAATATCGATGCCCGCTTCTTTATGCATGACGCGAACAAGTCTGTCCGTTGTAGCAATGCTACCTGCAAAGTTTTGCCTGTCAGGCATCTTTGCCACACCATCCTCGATAACTGCAATGCGATTATCTGCTATAGGCCCTAAAATCATCTCCGTAAGATTTTCTACGCCCGCGCCGCGCATGGAATCTGTTACCATACATATATTTTCTGCACCTTTTACCTTGTAAATCAATCTTAAAAGTTCGGGCGGTAAATGCTTTCCATCTGCGATTGTTTCTACACGCATATCATCCAGGAGATAGCCTGTTTCAACAGCCCCTAAAATTCGAAAACCATTTTTGCGCGTTAAAAGTGACATACCGGAATAAAAATGCGTCATAAGGCGACAGCCCGCCTCATATACAGGCATAATTTCATCGTATGTTGCATTGGTATGCGCAATAGACGGAACAACATTATGTTTAATCAGTGTTTCGCAAAATTCAGGTGCATTATCATACTCGGGTGCAAAACTCCAACGACGAATGACATCCTTGTATGTGCTGAGCAATTCTTCATATTCTTCTTTAATTGGCGGTGTTATAAATTCAGGCGCTTGTGCCCCACGCTGTTCCATGGAAAAATACGGGCCCTCTAAATGCGCGCCAAGAACATGCGGTAAATCTTCCCGATTGTCCTTCATTACAGTATCAATCGTCGAAAGACATGCTCGGAATGAAACCGGATTCGCAGTTAAAAGTGTTGGCATAACAGAAGTTGTGCCGTGCCTCAGATGCATTTTGAGTGCACCTAAAGCAGGCTCCATGCCATCATCCATAAAATCATGGCCGCCTGCACCATGGGTGTGAATATCTATAAAACCGGGGCTTACATAATCCCCCTTTGCATCAATCACATGGTCTGCGGGTATATCTTCCGCCGTAATAGCTACTATTTTATCATCCTCTATGTAGAGTGCTTTTGCAGTTTCAATATGGTTATCACAAATAATTCTGCCGCCTGTTATTTTTGTTCGCATATTTCAAGCTCCTCTAATAATCTTTTTAATTTGGCAATTTTTTTTGCATCAGGAACTGATGCATGCATGTGCCCTTCTAATTGTTTTTGCATTTTCGTTATTTCACGTTGAATTAACTTTGGATACAGAGGGTCTCTTCGGCTTTTACGCCCTATATGATATTCCACCTCCGTGTACGGGACATTTTCCTCACCTACAACCACGGACAAAACAACATACAGTTTCTCATTTTCTGCCGAAATCACTTCATGTTGAATTACAAACCCATTAGAAAGT
>JAZNLF010000002.1:0-2879 GCA_045578945.1 Clostridia bacterium
TAAAAATAAGAGGTTTTAGGTGCAGGCAGTTTTAACAGAGGTAATTTTTTCATAAAACAAGGAAAAGACCGCAGGTAATACTGACGTATTATCAAGGGCTTTGACGCAGTTTTTGGAGAAATTCCCCTGTTAAAACCAAAAGGTGTTCAAGTCTTCCTGCACTACAAAAGATAAATAACAAGAGCGAAGAAGGGACGCATACAAAAATTGTGTGCGCCCCATTCTTGCAGAAAAGAAGGAAAAACTATGGATTTTTTGGCTGATTCATGGGCATATGTCGTAGAATGGTTCTCCTATTCGGGGAAAATATTGCCTGCACTTTTAAATGGCGGTAAAATAACGCTTTTGGTGTTTATTCTGACGCTTTGCATGGCATTACCCTTAGGACTGATTGTTGCCCTGATGCGTATTTCAAAAATTGCGCCTTTTAAATGGTTTGCCTCGTTTTACATATGGGTTTTGCGCGGCACACCGCTTCTCCTGCAGCTTTATTTTGTGTATTTTGGTTTGCCGAATGTCGGCATTACGCTTGACGGCGTAACCTCGGCCGTGGTAGCCTTTGTCTTAAATTACGCGGCGTATTTTGCGGAGATTTACCGCGGCGGGATTGAATCGATTGACCGCGGGCAGTATGAAGCGGCAAAGGTGCTCGGCTTTTCGGGCGGGCAGACTATGTGGCGGATTATCATTCCGCAGACCTTAAGCCGCATCATTCCGCCCATTACCAATGAAACCATCACGCTTGTGAAGGATACGGCGCTTGTAACCGCAATCAGCGTATCTGAGCTTTTGCGTGCGGCAAAGGGCGCAGTAAACCGCGATATGAATACAACTGCCTTTTTACTGGCAGCGCTTTTATATTTGTTCTTCACGCTTATATTGACCATTTTATTTAAGTTTACGGAAAAGCGGTTCTCGCGTCACATAAGGAGGGATAGCTGATGGCAATTTTGGAGGTGCGCGGCCTTAAGAAAAGCTTCGGTTCCCTGCATGTGCTGAAGGGAATTGATTTTTCCACCGAAAAAGGACAGGTTACGGCAATTTTAGGGCCATCGGGTTCAGGAAAAAGCACATTTATCCGCTGCCTGAACCGCCTTGAAAAAATATCAGAAGGCGCCATATACATTGACGGCGAGGCACTTTGCGAAACGCGGGACGGCAAGGTAAGCTACGTGCCCGAAAAAGAGGCAAAACGAATTTGCGGCAAAACGGGCATGGTATTTCAAAACTTTAATCTTTTTCCGCATTACACCGTTTTGGAAAATGTAACCGCGGCGCAAATACGCGTGCAGGGCATCCCCGAGGAGGAGGCCGTAGAAACGGCGCGCGGGCTTTTAAAGCGCGTCGGCCTTTCCGACAAGGAGGATGTATACCCATCCGCGCTTTCGGGCGGGCAGCAGCAGCGCGTTGCCATCGCGCGTGCATTGGCACTGCGCCCTGATATATTATTTTTTGATGAGCCGACCAGCGCGCTCGATCCCGAGCTTACAGGCGAGGTGCTTCGTGTTATCCGCGACCTTGCGGCAGAGCATATGACGATGGTGATTGTCACACACGAGATTGCGTTTGCGCTCGGTGTAGCGGACAAGGTTGTGTTCATGGCGGACGGCTATATTGTGGAGGAGGGTACGGCGGACGCGCTTATCAACCACCCCCAGAATGAAAGAACGAAGGTATTTTTAAATCGTATTCATAAATAGGAGTGAGCCCCTATGCGTCTTGTAGGCATTGTGGCAGAGTACAATCCGTTTCATAAAGGGCATATGTATCACATCGCGCGTGCGCGCGAAGATGTGGGTGCGGACGGCGTTGCAGTTTTATTGAGCGGCAGCTTTGTGCAAAGAGGAGAGCCTGCGGTCTTTGACAAGTGGGAAAGGACACGCCACGCACTTTTGGGCGGCGCGGATTTGGTGCTGGAGCTGCCATGCGTCTATGCAATCTCCTCGGCAGAGGGCTTTGCGCGCGGCGCTATGGAAACGATGCGCCGCACGGGCGTGATTGACACAATCTCCTTTGGCAGTGAGTGCGGTGATATAGAAGCTCTGCGGCAGGCAATCCGAAAGGAAACCCCGCGTTTTCAAGCTGCACTTCGAGAAAATTTGCGAATGGGGAAAAGCTACGCGGCGGCATATGCTGCGGCAAGCGGGCGCGCGTGTGCGCTTATGCCGAACAATATTTTAGCGATGGAGTATCTTCGCTTTTTGGGCGAGGATATGCATGCACACACAATAAAGCGCATCGGCACGCCGTATAATGCGGCGGAAATCGAAGGCGAATATCCGTCAGCGACAGCCATAAGAGAAAAACTGTACAATGGTGCGGATTGCACTGCATTTATGGTGGAGAAACCCGCGGGGAAAATTCACCGATTAGAGCAATATGAAAGCTTGATTTTATACGCACTTCGCACAGCGGACATCAATACGTTTTTGCAAATTCCCGAGGTCGTGCGTGCGCGGCTTTCAAAATGTGACAAAACAAGCCTTGCATCCGTTTTGGAAACGACGAAAACGAAAAATATTACCATGGCATCCGTAAAACGTGCCCTTATAGAAATTCTTCTGCAAAATCATGTGATGCCAAGCGAGATGCCTTCTTATATTCGCGTTCTTGGCTTTACATCACGTGGCGCAAAAGCGCTAAAGGAAATGAAGAATAAGGCAAAATTGCCGATTATTACACGGCCTGCCGCCTTTCATGATTTTTCGGAAATTTGGGAAACGGAAAAGCGGGCAACCGATATATATTTTATGGTGGATGGGGTTTCGCCCGACGTAGACATGCGCCGTGCACCCATAGTGCTTTAAAACCATGCCCATCTGAGGCATGGTTTTCATGTATCATAAAGCGATTTTTGCACATCAGCCGCAATGCCGCAT
>JAZNLF010000003.1:0-2383 GCA_045578945.1 Clostridia bacterium
ATGACTTTGTTCGATTTTCTTTAGAAGATGAGGAAGATGCATTTTTGTTTCGGCGTCTGCCGAAAAACACGCCGCTTGCCGCCCCTGCCTACATGGGACTCTCTGCAATTTTGGATATGATGGAGGGCGAATTTTACGGCGGCGCGTCGGAAAATAATGAAATGCTCCAAAGGCTCGGTCAGCTTCTTTTAACCAAGGCGTTTTTGCTGACAAAGGGCGAGATGGCGGAAAACATGGCAGATGCAAACTATACACGTCTGCTTGCAATCCGAAAATATATTATGCAGGCGGTGGCAGAGCCGCTTTCCATTGACATGCTCGCAAAAAAGGCAAGCTTTAGTCGTTCGTACTTTCAGTTTCTGTATAAAAAATTCTTCGGCGTTCCCTGTATGCAGGACATCATAAACGCGCGGCTTGGGCGCGCAAAGCTTCTTTTAAAATCTACGGACAAGGCGGTTTATGACATTGCAAAGCTTTGCGGCTATGAAAATGTGGAGCATTTCTCGCGCCACTTTCGGGCAGAGGTCGGACTCTCCCCGCGCGCATGGCGGCAAAAAAACAAATCTTCATCCTAAAAAAGCCTCGCTTCTTATCACGCTTAAGAAGTGAGGCTTTTATTTAAAATTTACTTACCGTGTACTTCATCATACGCACGACGCACGGCTGCAATCATTTCTTCCGCAAGTGCCAGGGGGTTTTCCGCCTTTGCAATCGCACTCGAACAACCCGAGGCGGGGGACCCTGCCTTTACGATGTTATAGCAATCCTCACCCTTGCTGATGCCAGCGGAGGGGAAGGGCTTAATGTCGGGATTGATTTCACGAATAACGCGGATAACTTCATCCACATATTCTTTATCTGCAGGCTTGCCTGTGCCGATAAGCTCGGTCGGCTCTGCAACTAAAATGTTCGGGCCGAGCTTTGCAATGGCGCGTACTTCGTCAACGCTGTCGGCACAGACCATGGTGGCAAGGCCGATTTCATCCGCGCGCTTTATCGCAGCTTCGATTTCCTCCATCGTAAGCTTATGCTCAGCGTGGTTTAGCATAACGCCGACGGCGCCTGCCGCTTTGAGTGCCTCAGGCAGCGTTCTGCCCATGCCCTTGCCGACGGGAATACTGTCCATATGCTGCGAATACACATGGATTCTTGTGGTATTATCCGCAATATTTTTGATTTCCGTATCGGGCACGTCCAAAACGACATCGACATCATACTTTTCCGCAAGGCGGTCAAGCCCTTTTGCAATATCTAAAAGTACGTCACCATACATGTAGCACTTCGGGCCATATTCAAAAAACGGTTCTTTGAGCTTATAATTCTTATACATTGTAAAATCCCCTTTTCTTTAAAGTGTTGTACACCAGTATTATACCATATTTCTGTTTTTTGTCAATACCCCATTTGAGAATGCATATATATAATAAGGAAGAAAAACAGTCGTTTTTGTGTTTCCCGCAGAGAATATTGCAAAAAAACTCTTGACAAAGCGCGAAAAATATCATATACTGGACGATAAGGTGAGAAAATCAGCACATTTGTGACAACAATTTGCATGCAACTTTACATTTATGTTACAAGTAAAAAAATCGCTTGACGAATTTTGTCACGGGTGCTATAATCAAACCTGTCAGGGGGAAAAGGTATTTTCCCTGTGCACAGTCGCAGTTGAAAGAGATGCGGCGCGTGCAAAAACCGTATCTCTTTCGAATAAAAATTTTAAGGAGGATTTGAGAAATGAAAAATCTCAAAAAAGTTCTGGCTTTCGTAATGGTATTTACGATGATGCTCAGCGTAGCAGTTTCCGCCGGTACTCTGTATCCGGACGTAGACGACAATGCATCTTACGTTGAAGCACTTGCCACACTCAAGGCTCTTGGCGTTATGGAAGGTGACGACAAGGGTAACTTCAATCCTGAAGCAAGCATCATCAGAGCAGAAACAGCAGCTATCGTAGCTCGCGTTCGCGCTTTGAACAATGTTGCAGCAGGCGCATCCAGATTCACAGACGTAGCAGATGACCACTGGGCAGTTGGTTATATCAACAGCGCTGAACAGACAGGTATCATCAATGGTTACGGCGATGGTAAATTCGGTCCCGAAGATAATGTAACATACGAACAGGCAGTTAAAATGCTCGTTGTTGCTCTCGGTTACGAACCCATGGCTGCTCAGAAGGGTGGCTACCCCACAGGTTACCTCGTAGTAGCTAACTCTTACGGTATGACAGATGATGTTGTTTCCGCTGGTGATGCAGCTCCTGCAAACAGAGGCATAGTTGCTCAGCTCACATACAACGCTCTTGACATTCCTATGATGGCTCAGACTGGCTTTGGTACAAATGTTGAATACAAAGTTCAGGATGGTAACAATGGTACAACAT
>JAZNLF010000004.1:0-7557 GCA_045578945.1 Clostridia bacterium
CATCACCAAAGCTGAAAAAGCGATATCTTTCACCAACAGCCTCTTCATATGCGCGTATAGTGTTTTCGCGCCCTGCAAATGCGCTGACAAGCATTAAAAGAGTGGATTTCGGTAAATGAAAATTCGTAACAATCGCATCCGTACCCTTAAAGGTGTATCCAGGATAAATAAAGATACTTGTATCACCGCTGCAAGGCTTCATGTACCCGTTTTTATCTGCAACTGTTTCTACTGTACGAACAGAAGTAGTGCCGCAGCAAATAACTCTGCCGCCACGCGCGCGACAGGCGTTGATTTTTTCCGCCGCCTCTTCGGAAACGCTATAGGATTCCGTATGCATGGTATGCTCTGTTATTTCCTCGGTCTTCACGGGGCGGAATGTGCCAAGACCAACATGTAAGGTTAAAAATGCTGTGTCTACCCCTTTTTCACGAAGCGTATTTAAAAAAGCGTCCGTAAAATGAAGGCCCGCCGTCGGCGCTGCTGCCGAACCTCTCTCTCTCGCAAAAACCGTCTGATACCGTTCCTTATCCTGCAGCGCATGTGTAATGTAGTGCGGCAGAGGGATTTCGCCAAGTTTATCCAAAATCTCTTCAAACACGCCGTCGTAAGAAAACTCTACAATACGATTTCCGCCTTCGATAATATCAATTACCCGTGCATGGAGAATATCTCCAAACACAAATTTAGCACCGATTTTCGCGCGTTTCCCGGGCTTTAAAGCCACTTCCCATATATTGAGGTCAAGGCGCTTTAAAAGTAAAAATTCAATTGCACCGCCTGTATCCTCTTTTTTTCCGTATAATCGTGCCGGAATGACGCGTGTATCATTTAAGACAAGGCAATCCCCAGCACGCACTAAAGAAGCGAGGTCTAAAAATTTTCTATGTTCAATTTTTCCGCTGATAAGCGTCAAGAGCCTTGCGGCCGTACGGTCACTTAAAGGCTCCTGTGCAATCAGCTCTTCGGGTAAATAATAATCAAAATCCGAAAGCTTCACGTTTTATTCTCCGTAATGATATCCCATAGAAAGGATTTTTTTGTTTTGCTCCAACATCTGCGGTTTTCCTGCGGGTACGCATTTTTCAACACCTTTTACAAGGCCGTCAAAATCAACACAGCCGGAAGCTTTTATAAATGCACCCGTCAAAATCATGTTCGCGAGCTTTTTCGCCCCGATTTCATCAGCCATTTTTGTTGCAGGAATACGAATCACAGTTACGTCATCACGCTGTACTTCTTCTGTAATCAAAGAAGAATCCATTATGATAATGCCACCGGGTACAACTGCATTTTCAAATTTTCTGAGAGACGGCAGATTCATAACAATCAATGCCGTAGGCTTTGTAACCAAAGGTGACGCAACGGGTTCATCAGACATAATAACATGGCAGTTTGCTGTGCCGCCGCGCATCTCAGGACCGTAGGAAGGAAGCCATGAAACCTCATAGCCATTCACAAGGCCTGTGTATGCCAAAAGCTTACCTGCAAACAATATACCCTGCCCGCCAAAGCCTGCAATTACAATCTCATTATTTTTCATCAGTAGCGCCTCCTTCGATATCCTTATACACTCCAAGCGGATAGTAAGGCATCATATTATCTCTGAGCCACTGCATGGATTCCGCCGGGGAAAGGCCCCAGTTTGTCGGGCATGTAGACAATACTTCAACCAGTGTAAAGCCTTTGCCCTGCAATTGATATTCAAATGCCTTTTTAATCGCGGCCTTTGTTTTTTTGATGTTTTGAACTGTATCAACAGCTGTACGTTCTAAGTACGCCGCACCACCTGTCTGTGATAAAAGTTCACAAACACGAACGGGATGCCCCTGCTTTTTCAAATCACGACCATAAGGCGTTGTTTGTGTGATTTGGCCTTCTAAGGTTGTCGGTGCCATTTGTCCGCCCGTCATACCATAAATTGCATTATTTACAAAAATAACAGTGATGTTTTCACCTCTTGAAGCTGCATGGACAGTTTCTGCCGTACCAATTGCTGCCAAGTCACCATCACCCTGATAGGTGAATACGGTACGCTCCGGCAATGCACGTTTGATGCCTGTGGCAACAGCCGGTGCACGGCCGTGCGCTGCTTGCTGCATGTCACATCCAAAATAGTTATATGAGAAAACTGAACATCCTACAGAGGCAACACCAACAGTTTGACCTTCAATACCAAGTTCGTCAATAACCTCTGCTACAAGGCGATGTATAATACCATGTGTACAACCGGGGCAATAGTGTAACTCAACATCACAAAGTGCCTTTGGTCTTTCAAATACTTTTGTCATCTACTTTCCCTCCTTCATGGCTAAAACAGCGTTGTAGATTTCATCAGGCGTGGGGATTACGCCGCCGGTTCTCCCAAAGAAGGATACCGGTTTTTTGCCGTTTACTGAGAGGCGAACATCCTCAACCATTTGGCCCATACTCATTTCAACAGACAAGAAGCCTTTTGCGGTTTCCGCAGCTTTTTCAAATGCTTCCTTCGGGAATGGCCAAAGCGTAATCGGACGAATAAGACCGACCTTAATGCCATCACGGCGCAAAGCAGAAATCGCTGTTTTTGCAATACGCGCAATTGTGCCGTAAGCAACCAGGATATAATCAGCATCGTCTGTCATGTACGATTCCCATCTTGCCTCGTTCTTTTCAATCTCTGCATATTTTTTGTATCGATTATTTACAAGCGTTTCGAGTTCATTGGCTTCAATGTAAAGTGAATTGATAATATTATGTTTACGCTTGCCTTCCGTGCCGCACGCTGCCCAGGTTTTCGGTGCAAGGTCTCTTCCCTTCTTTTCGGTAAAAGAAATCGGTTCCATCATCTGGCCAAGCATGCCATCACCCATAATCATGACGGGCATACGATATTGGTCAGCCATGTCAAAAGCGTCCTGCGTAATATCAACAAGTTCTTGAATAGAGCTCGGTGCCAATACAACCATATGATAATCACCATGTCCGCCGCCCTTTACAGCCTGGAAATAGTCACTTTGTGCAGGCTGAATACCGCCAAGGCCGGGGCCGCCACGAACAATGTTTACAATAACACAAGGTAAATCTGCACCTGCAATATAGGAAATACCCTCTGCTTTTAAGCTAATACCGGGGCTTGAGGAGGAGGTCATAACACGTGCGCCTGCACCTGCCGCGCCATATACCATGTTAATGGCTGCAACCTCACTCTCCGCCTGCAAAAATGTACCGCCGATTTTCGGCATACGCTTTGCCATATACGCAGAAACCTCTGTCTGCGGTGTAATCGGGTAACCGAAGAACAATCTGCAGCCGGCTTGGATTGCTGCTTCTGCGAGTGCTTCGTTTCCCTTCATTAAAACTTTTTCCGCCACTATGATTCTCTCCTTTCTACTTATCTCTCAACTTCAATAACGGCATCGGGACATGTCGTCGCACAAAATGCACAACCAATACATTTGTCCATTTCCAAAACCTGAGCAGGATGGAAACCCTTTTTATTGATTCTGTCCTGTGCCATAACTACAATGTGTTTCGGGCATGCAATGACACAAAGTTCGCATCCTTTGCATCTGTCTTCCCTAAATGTTACTTTTGCCATATTCTATCATCCTTTCCTTTTAAAACGGCATTTTTATATATTGTTTAATTTGCATAACAGGGTTTGAAACTATAATGTTTTTGATATCCTTCGCGACAGTATACGCAATCGGAAGTCCTGTCCTTCGGCTCACCTCTTCCACAACTGCCTGTCCTTCCATAACTGTTTCGTGCGTTGTTTCGCTGCCTAAATGCGTACTGTTTACAAGATGTGTCACAGATAGACGAGATGCCGCCTCTACCTCGCGTAAAATTGTAATGCAATCCTCTGCGTTTTGTGTAAGAGGCCTTTTGGCATTGATGACAAAGTACATCTCATACGGCTCCTCCATGAAAAACCGATTATATCTGCCAAGTGCTAAAGCACCATCCTCATCACCGCCAACATCAAAAACAGCAGTTTCTTCTTTATTGGCAAAAACAGAGAGTACCTCGCCGGGCAGCGCAGGAATATCCACATTGGTATTCGCAAACTGCGGTAAAATAACGCGTATATCATGTTCGGAAAGAACATGTGCCGCATCAGCAGTTCTGTAATACGGATTTACTGTATCCATATCCGCAATTACAGTCTTACCGCTTTGCTGCATTGCCAGGTTGAGTGCAAATTCTGTTTTGCCGCTACCAAAATGTCCGGTTATAATTTTTAATCTACTCATATTATTGTAGTATAGCACAAACTTCTTCAAAAGTCAACACCTTTACGTCATAAACCGCATAAATTCTGCAGTTTTTTCACCGCTTGACTTTTATCACTTAAAGCGTTATAATACCAAAATAGAGGTGAATTACATGCGTGTATTATTGCAAAGAGTATCTCATGCAAACGTGGTTGTTGACGGCAACGTGGTGGGTGAAATTCAAAACGGTCTGGTTGCACTGTTAGGCATCGGTCAGGAAGATACCAAAGAGGCTGCCGATTGGCTTTCAGATAAAATATCTATTCTTCGTATTTTTGAAGACGAAAACGGAAAATCAAATCTATCCGTGCGTGATGTTGGCGGCAATTTACTGGTCGTATCCCAGTTTACTTTGTATGCAGATTGTCAAAAAGGCAGCCGTCCCGGTTTTTCCAATGCAGCACCACCCAAGGAGGCGGAGGCGTTATATGCATATTTTTTAGAATCATGTCGAAGACATTTTCCAAATCTGCAACATGGTATTTTTGGTGCAGACATGAAGCTTTCCCTCTTAAACGATGGCCCTTTCACTGTGCTTTTAGAACGTTAAAAAATTGCTTGCCTATTTTTCAGGCAAGCAATTTTTAAAATTCAATGATTTTAATTTTTGTATTTTCCTGCAGTACCTGCAGTAAATCAGAAGGCTCAAACTTTTGCGGGAGTTTTACCACTAAGTCGATAGACAAATCACCATCACTGTCGCGGCGTTCTATTTTAATATTAAGAATACTAATTTGATTACGTTCCAAAATATTTTGAATTTCTTCTACTGTTTCCTTATCGTTTGCAGCAATAATCCGAATTTCCTCGGAAGTAGGAATATGTAAAAAACTCAAATTTTTATGTAAAATAACCTGCACCGCAAGTACAATCAGCGTTGCCGCAATGCCGACAAAATACATCCCTGCGCCAATTGCCATACCGATACCTGCCGTTGCCCACACACCTGCCGCGGTCGTCAGGCCGTTAATTGTGTTTTTCCTGACAAAGATCATGCCTGCGCCAAGAAAACCAATGCCCGATACGATTGTAGAAGCAATACGTGAAGGGTCATGCGACACCATACCGTTATATGCAAGGTCTCCGAAGCCGTATTTTGAAATCAGCATCATAAGCGAAGAGGCCAATGCCACAATAAGGTGTGTACGAATCCCCGCCTCTTTCAGTCTGCTTTTTCGTTCATATCCAACTAAAGCACCACAGATGCCCGCAATCAAAAGTCGAATTAAAAATTCTACTTCTGCCCATACACCAAATAAATCAACCATTTATATTTTCTCCCTTTTTTGCGAATTTTACGCCACTTAGGATAAAGGCTTTTGCCTTCAGGGCATCTTCCCTGGATGTGCTCGGGACGCCATCCAGCGGATAAGGAATGCCGAGCCTATGGTATTTTTCCACGCCCATTGTATGATAAGGTAATACATCAAGCGCTTTTACATTTTTTAAGCTCCCGATAAATTCACCCAGCTTTATTAAATCCTCCTTATCATCTGTGATACCTTTTACGACAACGTGGCGAATCCATACAGGCATATTCTTTTCTTCTAAGTACTTTGCAAACAGAAGAATATTTTTATTATCGTGACCTGTAAGCTTTTTGTGGCTTTGTGACTCTATATGCTTTATATCCAGCATGATAAGATCGCAGTACTGCATCAGTGTATCCATCTTCTCTACAAATGACGCATTATGCGGATTAAAAGGTATACCCGAAGTGTCTATGCACGTATGAATATTCTTTTCCTTTGCCTTTTTAAAGAAATCAATCAAAAAATCAATTTGTAATAGCGGCTCACCACCCGTCACAGTAATGCCGCCATTTTTATAAAAGGCCTTGTTTTTGCAGTATTCTTCAATCAGTGCATCTGCAGAAACTTCTGTACCTGCATGTATTTCCCACGTGTCAGGATTATGACAATACATACAGCGCATCGGACAGCCTTGCATGAAAACTAAAAAACGTATGCCCGGGCCATCCACGGTACCAAAACTATCCTTCGAATGAATATAACCCTTTGGCATCTTAAATTCTTTCATGGAACGTTCTTGCAATAACTTCGTCTTGCTGTTCCTTTGTCAGTTTCACAAAGTTTACGGCATAACCGCTGACACGAATGGTAAGCTGCGGATATTTCTCGGGATGTGCCTGTGCATCTAAAAGTGTCTCTTTTGTAAAAACATTTACATTCAGGTGATGTCCTCCCTTTTCCACATAACTATCCAAAAGTGTTACTAAATTATCAATTTGATTTTTTGTTGCAGCCATAACTTTTCCTCCTTAAAAGAGATTTATTCTTCTTCTGTATCAAGCCCCTCAAACAAGGTTGGTGCCATGCATGCGCCTGATGTACAGCCAAAATCTACATCCATATCTCCTACAAAAATTTGGTCATCCTTACCAAGTGCATCAGGTATAATCGAAAACGTATTGGAAATACCATCTTGTGCATCGTAAAACGGCAATTTAGAAACTGTAGAAAGAGAAGCCACAGCACCATGTGTGTCACGCCTGTGCATCGGATTTGCACCGGGTGCAAACGCCTCACCTTTTTTGCGTCCGTCCGGTGTGGCACCTGTATTTTTCCCGTATACTACATTGGATGTAATCGTTAAAATTGACGTTGTCGGAATACTGTCACGATAGGTTTGATTGCCGCGTATATGTTCCATGAATCTATGGACTATATCGCATGCAATTGAATCGACACGGTCATCGTCATTTCCGTATTTCGGGAAATCCCCTTCCGTTTCATAATCGACAACAATTCCATTTTCATTCCGAATCGTTTTAACCTTTGCGTATTTTATGGCAGAAAGAGAATCTGCAACAACCGAAAGTCCCGCAATTCCCGTGGCAAACCACCGCGTAACGTCCTTATCGTGCAGAGCCATCTGAATTTTCTCGTAGCAGTACTTATCATGCATGTAGTGGATTATGTTCAGCGTGTTGACATAGACGCCCGCAAGCCATTTCATCATCGCGTCATAACGTTTCATTACTTCATCATAATCCAAATATTCACTGGTGATGGGACGGTATTCAGGCGCAATTTGCTTTCCTGAAATTTCATCAACACCGCCGTTTATTGCGTATAATAAGCACTTTGCAAGATTTGCACGCGCACCAAAAAATTGCATTTCCTTACCCACGCGCATAGAGGATACGCAGCAAGCAATCGCATAGTCATCGCCGTGCGTATAGCGCATTAAATCGTCGTTTTCATATTGTACGGACGAGGTTTCAATCGAAACCTTCGCACAGTATCTTTTGAAGTTTTCAGGCAGTTTCGTTGAC
>JAZNLF010000005.1:0-8416 GCA_045578945.1 Clostridia bacterium
GCATCGTTTTGCCATCACCTACCACAAAAAACTCCGTGAGAAAAAAAGCTTTGCGGGGGAGCTGGATGGAATTCGCGGTGTCGGCCCTGCAAAGAAAAAAGCACTTTTATCTCATTTTAAATCTATTTCGAAAATTCGTGAAGCGGATGTCGATACACTCTCTTCTGTCAAAGGAATTGACAAGACATGCGCACAAAATATTTATGCCTATTTCCATGAAAAGGAAGAAAAAAAATAAAAAGTTCTTTACAAACCCATATAAATATGATACTGTAAATAATATTGTAATGAATTTAATGAAGGGAAACGAACGCCATGGCAAAAAAACTGATTATTGTTGAGTCCCCTGCAAAAGCTAAAACAATAAAAAAATATTTAGGACGCGACTATACCGTGGTCGCCTCTTTCGGTCATTTGCGCGATTTACCGAAAAGCCAGCTCGGCATTGACCTTGAAAATAATTTTACTCCCAAATATATTACCATTCGCGGCAAGGGCGACCTTATGGCGACACTAAAAAAGGAAGCAAAATCTGCAGACCATGTATTCCTGGCAACTGACCCTGACCGCGAGGGTGAAGCGATTGCATGGCATCTTGCATTTGTTTTGGGACTTGATCCAAATTCAAAATGCCGCATTACATTTAATGAGATAACAAAGACGGCGCTGAAGGCCGCTGTTGCCGCGCCGCGCTCCATTGACCTTTCTTTGGTGGATGCGCAACAAGCGCGCCGTGTTGTAGACCGTATTTTGGGGTATCAGCTCAGTCCCCTTCTTTGGCGTAAGATTAAAAAGGGGCTTAGTGCAGGCCGTGTACAATCTGTTTTAACGCGGCTTATTGTCGAGCGCGAACAGGAAATAGACGCTTTTATTCCTGAAGAATACTGGTCACTTTCCGCCCTTCTGCAGGAGCCGAGCTCTAAAGTCAAATTTAAAGCGAGACTGCATGGAAAAGGTGGCAAGAAAATAACCATTTCCAACCAAAAGACGGCAGAGGAAATTTTCAATGCCGTTTCGAGTGCAGACTTTACAGTTTCTGCTGTAAAAAAGGATGAAAGGCAAAAGTCCCCCCTACCCCCTTTTACAACCAGCACGATGCAGCAGGAAGCATCCCGCCGCTTAGGCTTTACATCGAAAAAAACCATGTCTGCCGCACAAATTCTCTATGAAGGTGTAGATATTGCGGGCCACGGCACAGTCGGTCTTATTACTTATATGCGTACAGACTCCCTTCGTATTTCTGAAGAGGCTTTAAGTGCAGTGCGTGCCTTCATCAAAGAAAAATACGGCAATACAAATGCACCCGCACGCGCACGTTATTTTAAAACTCGTGCCGGCGCACAGGACGCGCATGAAGCGATTCGCCCTACAAATGTGGAAATCACGCCTGAAATTGCACGTCAAA
Organism: Clostridia bacterium; assembly: GCA_045578945.1. Lineage (GTDB taxonomy): Bacteria > Bacillota > Clostridia > UMGS1883 > UMGS1540 > JAQXGO01. The sequence goes on from JAZNLF010000005.1 coordinate 1,406, forward strand.
CGTTGCCGAATGACCAGTATAAGCTTTATAAGCTCATTTGGGAGCGCTTTGTTGCAAGCCAGATGGCGAACGCTGTATATGAAACCATGCAAGCGGATATTACTGCAGCAGGATATCTGTTTAAGTCCTCTTTCTCAAAACAAAAATTCAAAGGTTTTGAATTACTTTACAGCGATGCGGCACAAGAGGACCTGACAGGTAAGCTGCCCCCTCTTTCAGAAGGACAGACGCTTACACTGATTGATGCTGAAAAGCAACAAAACTTTACAGAGCCACCCTCCCGCTTTACAGAAGGTGCACTTGTCCGTTTAATGGAAGAAAAGGGCATTGGTCGTCCCAGTACCTATGCACCAACAATTTCCACTATTTTGGCAAGGGGATACGTTGTGCGTGAAAAGAAGCTTTTCCGCCCAACGGAACTTGGTTATGTAACCACTGACCTTATGAAGGATTACTTCGGCAATATCATAAATGTTGCTTTCACCGCTGAAATGGAACAAAAGCTGGATGATGTTGAGGCGGGTACAGAAAACTGGACAAAGCTTGTTGAGACATTCTATACCCCGTTTGCCGAAACACTCCAAAAGGCAGACGCCGCCATCGGCAAAGTAGAGGTAAAAGATGAAGAATCTGACGTCATCTGCGAAAAATGCGGACGCAATATGGTTTATAAAATGGGACGATTTGGCAAATTCTTAGCATGTCCGGGATTCCCCGAATGCCGTAACGCAAAGCCAATAATAAAAGATATTGGTATTCCCTGTCCCAAATGCGGCGGCAAGGTTTTGGAGCGAACCTCCAAAAAAGGCAGACTGTTCTATGTCTGTGAAAACAATGAAAAATGTGATGTTCTCCTTTGGGATAAGCCCACAGGTACACTTTGCGAAAAATGTCAAAGTCCTATGGTAGAAAAGAAAAAAGGAAAGGAACGCCTTATTGTTTGCTCCAATAAGGATTGTAAGTAATCATTTCTGAGGAGATTTTTATGCAAATTCATATAATCGGCGGCGGTCTGGCAGGTTGTGAGGCCGCATATGCCGCTGCAACACGCGGCGCCAGTGTTACGTTATACGAAATGAAGCCGTCGCGCTTTTCGCCTGCACATCAAAGCACATCGCTTTGCGAGCTTGTTTGCAGCAATTCCTTAAAGGCTGAACGCATAGACAGTGCGGGCGGTCTTTTAAAGGCAGAAATGAAGCTTTTAGGTTCTGTAACGCTCGAGTGTGCCGAAAAGGCACGCGTTCCCGCTGGCGGTGCGCTAGCGGTTGACCGCAGCTTATTTTCCGAGCTTGTTACGGAGAAAATAGAATCACATCCAAACATATCTGTTGTGCGGCAAGAGGTTACATCCATTCCGCGCGACAAGATTGTAGTTGTTGCACCCGGCCCTTTGGTGGATGGGGCGCTGGCCGAAGATATACAGTCCCTAACAGGGGATGCGTTAAGTTTTTTTGACGCTGCTGCCCCCATTGTGGAAAAAGACAGCATTGATATGGAGCATGCTTTTTTCGGTGCGCGCTACGGCCGCGGCGGTGATGACTACATAAACTGTCCTCTCACACGTGAGGAGTATGACGCATTTTATGAAGCACTTATCTCGGCAGAACGTGCCAATCTGCATGCAGCGGACAAAAAAGCCGTTTTTGAAGGTTGTATGCCGATTGAAGTGATGGCAAGCCGCGGACATGACACGATGCTCTATGGCCCCCTCCGCCCTGTTGGACTTCGAAATCCCAAGGATGGAAGCCGTCCCTACGGCGTTGTGCAGCTTCGACAGGATAACTTGGCGGGCTCGCTTTATAATATCGTAGGCTTTCAGACAAATCTCAAATGGGGCGAGCAAAAACGCGTCTTTTCGATGATTCCCGCCCTCAAGGATGCAGTTTTTGCCCGATACGGCGTCATGCACCGCAACAGCTTCATCTGTTCTCCGCGTGTGCTTTCTGCTGATTTTTCACTCCGTGAAACCCCCAATATTTTCTTTGCGGGACAGATTACGGGCGTTGAAGGCTACATGGAATCTGCTGCGGCAGGCATACTCGCGGGCATCAATGCCACGCGTCGCATAAAAGAGGAAAAGCCGCTTATTTTACCGCCTGAGAGTATACTTGGCGCACTGAGCCTGTATATATCGGGAGATGCACAAAGTAACTTTCAACCCATGAACGCAAATTTTGGTCTTCTGCCGCCACTTTCTGAGCGAATTCGCGACAAACATGCGCGGTATACTGCCCTTTCGGAGCGTTCACTTGATGCAATAAAGAAAAAAATATTATTTTCCTAATAAATAGGTATTGCTTTTTCTTTTAAAATGCGTTAAAATAGTATTAAAGGAATATAATTTCAATTTACATAAAAGGAGCGATTGCAAATGATAACGCACGGGAATGACATTAAAATTTTCACTGCAAATTCCAATCCGAAGCTCGCGATGGATATTGTTACTGAACTGAAAAAGAAGGTGGCCGAGTACAAGCTGAGTCTTGACGATTCCACCATGCATATCGGCGATATTTCTCTTGGCAAGGCAGAAGTCGGTAAATTCAGCGATGGTGAAATTTTTGTAAATATAAACGAAACTGTCCGCGGTTCCGATGTTTTTGTTGTCCAGTCTACCTGTGATCCCGTAAACGATAATTTAATGGAGCTTCTCATTATGATAGATGCTTTCAAACGTGCGTCTGCCGGTCGAATCACGGCAGTTATTCCCTATTATGGATACGCGCGTCAGGATAGAAAAGCAAAGGCTCGTGATCCGATTTCAGCAAAGCTCGTTGCGGATTTAATTACTGCAGCAGGTGCAAACCGCGTTTTGACAATGGATCTTCATGCAGCACAAATCCAAGGTTTCTTCAATATTCCTCTGGATCATCTTTTGGGCTTCCCGAAGCTTGCACCCTACTTTATGAATAGATTTTCCGATAATATGGATGACGTTGTTGTTGTTTCTCCTGATTTCGGCAGTGTGACACGTGCTCGTAAGTTTGCACAGCGTCTTAATGTGCCGATTGCCATTATTGACAAGCGTCGTCCGAAGGCAAATGTTGCTGAAGTTATGAATATTATTGGAGATATCAAAGATAAACGTATCATTCTTGTTGATGACATGATAGATACTGCCGGTACAATTACAAATGGTGCGTCGGCACTCATGGAACGCGGCGCGAAAGAGATTTATGCATGTTGTACGCATCCTGTGTTGTCCGGTCCTGCCATCAAGCGCATTTCAGAATGCCCCATAAAAGAGCTTGTTGTTTTGGACACGATCGCACTCCCCGAAGAAAAGAAGATTGATAAAATCCATGTTTTATCAGTTGCTGATATTTTTGCAGAAGCAATTAAACGTATTTATGCTGATATATCCGTCAGCCCCATGTTTTCTTAAAAGCGCAGAGCACCTATTTTTTAAGTTGAAAGGATGATTCTTGTCATGAATAAAACCTCAATAGATGCAATGACAATTTGGGTTGCACTTCGCTCCCGCTGGTACATATGCCTCGCAAGTGTCCTGATTTGCTTGTCTGTTGCTCTATACTATGTCTCCTTCAAAATGGAACCCATGTACTCTGCCAGTACAACGATTTTCTTATCTAACGATGCGGCAGATGCAGAACGCGCAAATGCAACAAATGTTACGATTGCGGAAAAACTAAAGGAAGATTGTCAGGTTCTTATCACATCCGACCGCGTTCTTGATACTGCGCAGAGAACTCTGCCGGCAGACGTCGATATTCGGCTTGCCAAAATCTCCGTTTCTTCCGTTGAGGAATCCCGCATTGTAAAGCTTTCCATTACATACCCGAATGCGGAAAACGCTGCAAATATTGCAAATGCGATTACCGAATCTTTAATTACAGAAGCAAAGGCAATTACCAAAATCGAAAATATTCAATTTGTTGACCGTGCAACAGTTCCCGAAGGGCCACTGACGGGCAGAAGTCGCAATTTTGTTTTGGTCGCACTTGTGTTTGGTTTTGCTGTTGGATTCGGCATTGTTCTTCTGATTGAAGTATTAGATAAAAAATTACACAGTGCATCTGATATTCCCGCGCTTTTTGACCTGCCGGTCCTGGCTTCTATTCCAAAAATAACCGAGAAAGACATTATTAAGGATGACACAACAACGAAGGATGGTGAAAGCTAATGCTCGGTAAAAAAAATCTTAAAAAGACTGACAGAGACTTTTATCTTTTGAAAGATAACGCACCCATTATGGAGGCATTTCGTGTTCTTCGCACAAACTTGGAATTTTCCGGCACCGCTAAAAAAATGCAGACGGTTTTACTGACGAGTACAGTCGCAAAAGAAGGAAAATCAACCGTAACCTGTAACCTTTCAAAAGCATTTGCATATGCAGGTAAGAAAACACTTTTGATTGATTTTGATTTACGCCGCCCTGTTTTGCATCTTTTTTTCGGTCTTGAGAATACGAATGGTATGACAGACTATCTTTTGGGTACAACTACCTTAGAAGAAGCTACAAAAGAAACAGGAATTGAAAATCTATATCTTTTAAACAGCGGTACTATCCCACCAAACCCTGCAGAGCTTTTGTCTTCTCCAAATCTTGCTGCCATTGTGGAAGCAATGCGCGAGAAGTTTGATATGATTATTATTGACACACCGCCTGCGGCAGTTGTGGCAGACGCCACCATTGCTTCTCGTTTTGCAGACGCAGTTTTGGTCGTTACAGCCGCTGAAACAACACGCACGAATGACCTTGACTTTGTTTTGGAAAACTTACGCGCGGCAGGTGCAGATATTCGCGGTATTATTTTTAATAAGGTGAAAACACGCAAGCGCGGTTATAAACACTACGGCTATTACACATCGGAATACTGATATGAAAAACTATATTGATATTCATACGCATATTCTGTGGGAGCTGGATGATGGCTCGTCCTCCTTTGAAGAGTCCACCGAAATGCTCCGCATGGCTGAGGCCGAGGGGACGCGGCATATCATTGCTACACCACATTATAACAGCCGACGCTTAATCTCACGTGATTCAATTGAATCGCGTGTTATAAAACTGAATGCATGGGCAGAGCAGAATAATTTGTCTGTACGAGTCTATGCAGGCAATGAGATTTGGGCAGACCCTGACACATTATCTTCCCTACTTTCTGATGCTGCGTTCTCGCTTGCCGACAGTCGATATGTACTTATGGAGTTTCCTAACTCTATATCTCAAACAGCGGTTTTGCAAATGACGGCATCTCTTTTAAATAAAGGCTTATTCCCGATTGTTGCGCATGCAGAGCGAAGCTTTTATGGACGAGATGCCTTTTCTTTTTTGGAACTGCTCTATCAAGGCGGCGTCCTCATTTCTATCAATGCTGACTCGCTTTTTTATCGTAATGGTGTATCACGTGCAATGTGGGCAAGGAAGCTTCTTTGTGCAGGCCTTGTTTTTGCCGTGGCGTCCGATTGCCATCATGTAAAGACGCGTCCGCCAAAGCTACATAAGGCAGCACGTCTTGTTTCTCGTATAATGGGTAAAGAAACGGCCAACGCACTTTTTTATGAAAATCCCCTTAGGGTTTTGCAAAATGCAGATAAAATATAAAGGGAGGCGTTTTAGTAAGGATGGAGTCTATGCATAGCCATAAAAAGCTTTTGCTGATTATAAATCCAATTGCAGGAAAAATGGCAGCACGCTCGTACGATATTTCTGCTATGTTTCCACCTTACGCCGTTTCTACTTACTACACGATAAATAGCGAAAGCACAATATCCTTTGTGCAAAAAAATGCCGCCTTTTATGACCTACTGGTCTGCGTGGGCGGTGACGGGACACTCAATAACGTAATATGCGGCCTTATGCAATGCTCGAAAAAACCGCTTTTAGGCTACATCCCCTGCGGCACCACAAATGATTTCGCAAGCGCTTTAGGGATACCAAAGGAAATTCCCAAAGCTGCCGAAAAAATACTGTGCGGCACACCTAAAATGCTTGATGTTGGTAAGTTTAATCAAAGACATTTCACGTATGTCGCTTCCTTCGGTGCTTTTACGGAATCATCTTATAAAGCATCGCAAGCGACTAAAAATAGACTCGGTCATATGGCATATGTTTTAGAGGCCGTTCGTGACTTACCAAACATCCGCCCTTCTCGAATGACTGTGACTACAAAAGAAGTTACTATAACAGATGATTTTGTGTTTGGTGCGGTCACCAATACCTCCTCTATCGGCGGTCTTGTAAAAATTAGCGCCGATAATAGTAGCATAAATGATGGATTATTCGAGGTTTTACTGGTGCGTATGCCGCAGAATGTAATTGATTTGCAGCGGATTGTAACATCCTTATTTCGTCAGCAGTACAATGCGGAATACATCACTTTTATGCAGACAGATAAAATAACCTTCACCGCAGAAAGCATTGTTCCTTGGTCGCTTGATGGTGAATACGAGTCCGGCGCACTGACTGTGGAAATTGAAAACAAACCATGCGCCATACAGATTTTATTGTAATATTTATATTTACAGGGCACTTTTGTCCTGTAAAATTTTTTAAGAGAGGTGTTTGCCATGCATGAATTATTAGCACCTGCAGGCTCGCGTGAGTCACTTGAAGCTGCGGTTAATGCCGGTGCAGATGCCGTCTACTTTGGCGGCACTATGCATAATGCACGTCTTGCGGGTAATAATTTTTCAGAGGATGCCTTGCGTGATGCCGTCTTGTACTGTCATACCCATCATGTTAAGGCATATCTTACGCTAAACACTCTTTTTACAGAGCGTGAGCTTTCTGAGATACCCGAATATATTGCCTTCCTCGCCTCCTTAGGGCTTGATGGTGTGATTGTGCAGGATTTAGGGTTGGCCGGATTTTTGCGTCGCGCTGTCCCCTCGTTGCCGCTGCATGCAAGCACGCAAATGACTGTACATACAAGCCGTGGCCTTACACGTGCCAAAAATCGTGGTTTGACGCGGGTGGTGCTTGCCAGAGAAGCATTTGACCGCGATATGATTCGTAATGCACCTTTGGAAATTGAGGTTTTTATT
>JAZNLF010000006.1:0-6576 GCA_045578945.1 Clostridia bacterium
TCGGTGCGGGATTACAGGGGTATACGAGCCTTCTTTGTATGTCAAAACGACTTGCGATAAAAGAGGTACGCGTTTGCGATCTCAGCGCCGATGCAAGAAAGAGCTTTATCGAAAAATTTGCCGATGCCGATTTTGTCATGCGGGAATATGAAAGTGCAGAAGCGGCATGCCTCGGCAGTGATATTATTATTACGGTTACCACGGCAAATGCAGACCTTGTCCGTGATGCATGGGTGAAGGAGGGCGCGTTGGTTATGACGATGGGTTCCTTCCGTGAAACGGCCTATGACGTGATTCGAAATGCAGACCTTTTGGCAGTGGACCATCCCGAGCAGGCACTCCATCGCGGCAATTTCAAGGAGCTTGCGGAGAAAGGCGAGGTCACACTCGAATCCTTTGGCGCGGTGATGCCGCTTGTTTTGGCAGGAAAGCAAAAGGGCAGACAAAACGCGACGGATAAGATTTGTGCGGAAATCGTCGGCATGGGTTGCCCTGATGTTGCGATTGCGGCGCTTGCGTATGAGAGAATCATGGAGGCAGGCGAGGATGTCACTATCGTGGACATGACAAAATAAAAAACGCCCGACAAATGAACGGGGTTAATAAGGAAATATGTTCCGCAAAATTCTTGCATTTTCCTACAGACTATGCTAAAATAGCGTTGTTGGAGCAATCCAATCGGATACCGGGCAAGTTCGAGGGCGGTTAGCCACCTTTTTATTCTGCTGATTTTAGCAGGGATTGGGGGTGGTTTTATGGGAAACGAATACATAATTTATTTTATGATTGTTCTATTACTTCTTGTAATAACCATAAAAAAATAACTGCCCCGGTCGAATGGTAGCAGTTATTTTAACTTAACTTTCGGCTAACCGCTTTGCGGTCTTGCCCTTTATCTGTCTATATTATAATCTAACTATTTCATTTTGTCAATATAAATTACGAAAAAAGCTATGCAAACGGAAAAATCGTCTGCATAGCTTTTTCTCATGCAATTAGAGATTATAATATTTTTCAAACTCTGCAGGCGTCGGGATTGCCGCAAGCGCGCGGCATTCTTCGCGTTTTTGCTTTAAGAAGTTTTCGATAAGCTCCTTCGGGAACACGCCGCCTTCCAAAAGATACGCGTGGTCGTTTTCGAGGGCATCCAGCGCTTCCGAAAGCGAAGTCGGCAAGTGCTGAAGCTTCGCCTTTTCCTCGTCAGGCAGATGGAAAAGGTTCATATCGTATGGGCCCCAGCCTTCCTTATGGGGGTCAATTTTATTTTTGATGCCGTCAAGTCCCGCCATCAAAATAGCCGCGTAGCAGAAATAGGGGTTACAGGTCGCATCGGGGTTACGAAGCTCAAAGCGGCGCAAATCGGGCGATTTTGCATATGCGGGGATACGAATAACCGCGCTGCGGTTTGAGGTTGCATACCCCACGGTAACAGGCGCTTCAAACCCGGGCACGAGGCGCTTGAAGGAATTTGTGCTGGGGTTTGTAATCGCGCAAAGCGATGCGATATGTTTGAGGAGACCGCCCATAAAGTAGTGCGCCTCTTCACTTAAATTCGCATAGCCGCCGTCCTTTGAAAATACATTTTCGCCGTCTTTGAAAAGCTGCATATGGACATGCATGCCGCTGCCTGCCTCGCCCATGACGGGTTTCGGCATAAAGGTGGCGGAAAGGCCGTACTTTTTCGCAGTATTATGGATAATATATTTAATCATCATGGTCGCGTCCGCCATTTTGGACATCTCGCCAAGCTCAGGCTCAATCTCAAACTGGCCTGCCGCGCCGACCTCGGGATGGTGGTAATTTAAGGCAATGCCCGCCTCATCAATCAGCATGCACATTTCGCTTCTTGCTTCATAGGTGGTATCAAACGGCTTTGCAATGTGATAGTTTTTCTGCTTGGCTACCACGTTGCCCGTGCCTTCCACGGCGCTGTTCCAATGCGCCTCTGCCGCATCGACCGTAAAAGCCACGGAATTCGGGCGTACCTCCCAGCCGACATGGTCAAAAAGATAAAACTCAAATTCGGGCAGAATTTTCATGGTGTCGGCAATCCCCATATCACGCATATATTTTTCTGCCGCCAAAACGATGTTTCGCGGGTACTGCGGCAAGGGCCTGTTTTCGGGACTGTCTATAATCATGGCGTTCCCTGTCATTGAGAGCGTGGGGATATCGCAAAACGGGTCAATGACCGCGGTATCGGGGTCGGGAATAAAGACCATGTCACTCTTTTCCACAACGGCGTAGCCGTAGTTGGAGGCGTCAAAACCAATGCCGTTTTGCAGCGTTTTTTCTGAAAAGTTTTTGGCGGGGATTGTCACATGGCGAAACTGACCATTGATATCAACCATTTTAAAGTCAATCATTTTAATGTCATTTTCCTGCACAATTTTTAAAATATCTTGTACTGTCTTTGCCATTTTTATCTTCTCCTTTTCCATTTTTTGCGGTATCCGCAATTTTAGTATACCATCTTTTTTCATGTTTTGCAACAAATGACGGGAATAATTTTTGGAAAAAAGCATATACTATAGGATGGAAAAATCGAATTTCCGAAAAACAGTTGACAAACTGCAAAAATTTTGCTACAATAAGGAAAAAGGCGATGAAGGAACGAGTAGCCGCCGCGCACCCATCCGAGAGAGAGAAGTATTTTGCTGGAAGCTTCTTATGGGAACGGCCGTGAAAACCACTCCCGAGCCGCGCGCTGAAATAGCAGTAGGCGTTGCCGCATCCCCTGCGTTACAAGGGCAATTGAGTGAAAAATCAAGGTGGAACCGTGCATTTTGCACCCTTGGCAGATTTTTTCTGCATGGGTGTTTTTTTATTTGGAAAGGAGAAGGAGCATGAAAATTATTTATGCAAACGGGCAGACGGGCGAATGTCCGCAAGAGGAAGAATTACATGTTATCCGCCACACCGCGGCACATGTAATGGCGCAAGCGATAAAAAGGCTTTATCCCGCGGCGGATTTTGCCTACGGGCCTGCAACGGAAAGAGGGTTTTACTATGATGTAGACCTTGGCGATACCAAGCTTTCCGACGAGGATTTACAAAAAATCGAGCAGGAAATGCGCAAGATTGTAAAGGAAAACCTGCCCCTTAAGGCGTACATTTTGCCGCGCGAGGAGGCAATCCGCCACATGGAGGAGCGCGGCGAAAAATATAAGGTGGAGCATATCGGGGATTTGGCACCCGATGCCGAAATCAGCTTTTTCAGCCAGGGCGAGTATGTGGACATGTGCACAGGGCCGCATCTTTGCTACACAAAGGCTTTAAAGGCGTTTAAGATTATGGGACAATCGGGCGCGTACTGGAAAAATGACAAGAATAACGCGATGCTGACGCGTATAAACGGCATCGCCTTCCGCACACAGGCGGAGCTTGACGAGTATCTGGTGCTTTTGGAAGAGGCTGAAAAGCGCGACCATCGCAAAATCGGCCGCGAAATGGGACTTTTCATGATGCATGAAGAGGCACCGGGCTTCCCCTTCTTCCTGCCGAAGGGTATGCAGCTGAAAAACACGCTCATTGATTACTGGCGCGAAATCCATGCGGCGGCAAACTACGTCGAGGTTGCCACACCGATGATTATGAACCGCCATCTTTGGGAAACCAGCGGTCACTGGGACCATTACAAGGACAATATGTATTCTACCACCATTGATGAGGAAACGTTCTGCGTCAAACCCATGAACTGCCCCGGCGGGGTGATGGTGTATGCGTCAAAGCCGCACAGCTACCGCGAGCTGCCGATTCGTATGGGCGAGCTTGGGCTTGTGCATCGCCATGAACTCAAAGGCGCACTCCACGGCCTGTTCCGCGTGCGCTGCTTTACGCAGGATGATGCGCATATTTTCATGCGTCGCGAGCAGATTACAGAGGAAATTATCGGCGTTGTGAATCTGATAAACGCCGTATATACAAAGTTTGGCTTTAAATATGCCGTTGAGCTTTCCACACGTCCCGAGGACAGCATGGGCAGCGATGCGGATTGGGAAGCCGCAACGGAAGGCCTTAAAAAGGCGCTCGAGATGCTCGAGCTGCCGTATACCATCAATGAAGGGGACGGCGCATTCTACGGCCCGAAGATTGACTTCCATTTAGAGGACTCTTTAGGCAGAACGTGGCAATGCGGCACGATTCAGCTTGACTTCCAGATGCCGCAAAACTTCGACCTTACCTATATAGACGAGAAGGGTGAGGCGGCGCGTCCCATTATGATTCACCGCGTATGCTTTGGCTCTATCGAACGCTTTATCGGCATTATTACCGAGCATTTTGCAGGCAAATTCCCTGTATGGCTTGCCCCGACGCAGGCGAAGGTTCTGCTCGTTTCCGAAAAGTTTGCCGAGTACGGCAAGGCGGTCTATGACGCGCTTCGCGCCGCGGGCATTCGCGCAGAGCTTGACGACAGAAACGAAAAAATCGGCTATATGATTCGTGAGGCGCAGGTTGTGCACCGCGTGCCCTATATGCTTATTATCGGCCAGCAGGAGGCGGAATCGGGCACAGTTTCCATTCGTTCCCGCGATACGGGCAAGACGGAAACGATGGCGCTCGATGCCTTTATTGAAAAAATTGTAAAAGAAACAAAAGAAAGAATTTAATGCAAGGAGAGATAAATTATGGGAATTTCAGCATTACAAAAGGCAAGATATGCTTACACACCGAAACTGCCCGAGATGCTCCGTGGCGGCATTTCGGAAATCTCGGTACAGGAAGGAAAGGCAACCAAGAGCGTCGCGGATTGCGAGAAAATCAAGGCGCTTTTCCCGAACACCTACGGCAAAAAGGAAATTACTTTTACGAAGGGTAAGAACACCTCTGCGGCCAAAAAGCAGGTCGTCGGCGTAATTTTGTCGGGCGGACAGGCACCGGGCGGCCACAACGTTATCTGCGGCCTTTATGATGCCTTAAAATCCACAAATCCCGAAAACGTGCTCATCGGCTTTAAAAATGGCCCGAGCGGTCTTCTTGATGACGATTATCTGATTTTTGACGATGCGTATATTGATGCGCACAGAAATACGGGCGGCTTTGACATTATCGGCTCGGGCAGAACGAAGCTTGAGACAGAAAAGCAGTTTGCGATTGCCGCCGAGGTCTGCAAAAAGCATGGTATTACGGCGATTGTTATCATCGGCGGGGGCGATTCCAACACCAACGCCGCCGTTTTGGCAGAGTATTTTGCGGCACATGATGCGGGCGTGCAGGTTATCGGTTGCCCGAAAACGATTGACGGCGACCTTAAAAATGAGGACATCGACTGCTCCTTCTGCTTTGTCACCGCGACAAAGACGTACAGCGAGCTTATCGGCAATATCGGCAGAGATGCAAACTCTGCAAAGAAATACTGGCACTTTGTCAAGGTCATGGGCAGAAGCGCTTCCCACGTTGCGCTGGAGTGTGCACTCAAAACACAGCCGAACATCTGCCTGATTTCGGAAGAAGTCGCGGCAAAGAAAATGTCCCTTTCCGAAATTGCGAACTATATTGCCGATTCCGTTGCAAAGCGCGCCGAGCGCGGCATGAACTTCGGCGTGGCGATTATTCCCGAAGGCGTTGTGGAATTTGTACCTGAATTCTCCGTTTTGATTTCGGAAATCAACGAGCTTTTGGCAGGCGCCAATGCAGATGCATTTGGCGAACTTCCCACCTGGGCAGAAAAATACGCCTTTATCGAAAAAGGCTTGACGAGCGAATCCATGGCCGTATTTGAAATCCTGCCTGAGGGTATTCAGCAGCAGCTCTTCCTCGAAAGAGACCCGCACGGCAACGTACAGGTTTCTCTCATTGAGTCAGAAAAGCTGTTCTCCGCGCTGGTTGCGGATAAACTGGCGGCAAGAAAGAAGAAGGGCACATATGTAGGGAAATTTAACCCCATTCACCACTTCTTCGGCTACGAGGGCAGATGTGCATTCCCGTCAAACTTTGATGCGGACTACTGCTACTCTCTCGGCTATAACGCATTTATGCTGATTCAGTACGGATTCAACGGCTATCTTTCCAAGATTTCCAATCTTGCAAAGCCTGCGGCAGAGTGGGTTGCGGGCGGTATGCCGATTACCAAAATGATGAATATTGAAAGACGCCACGGAAAAGATAAGCCAGTTATTAAAAAGGCACTTGTGGAGCTTGACGGCAAGCCCTTCACGTTCTTTGCAAAGAATAGAGAAGCATGGGCAGTGAAAACGGCGTATGTGTTCCCCGGCGCAATCCAGTATTACGGCCCTTCCGAAGTGTGCGACATAACAACAAAGACACTTGCGCTTGAAAAGGAAATTTAAAAAGACACTTGTGTGATTTTAAAACCCCCGCCTTTCTTTGGGAAAGGCGGGGGTTTTGTGCAAAAATGTAATTATATTTCCAAAAGCCATTGACAAAATACGTCTGTGGAAGTATAATGTAAGTGTATAACTCTACAGAAGTATGGAGATGATGAGATGCGTAAGGTTACTATATATCACGGTTCGTCTGAAATCATTGAAAAACCGCAGTTCGGCAAGGGTAAAACTTATAATGATTATGGAATAGGTTTTTATTGTACAGAGCATGTTGAGCTTGCAAAAGAAT
>JAZNLF010000007.1:0-8756 GCA_045578945.1 Clostridia bacterium
CAATCCCATCGGCAACACCACGCGTGCAGAAGCAGCAGTTATTATGGACAGAGTATTAAACTGGAAATAATATGAATAAAAAAAGAAAGAGCTGTAGAAATACAGCTCTTTCTTGCGTAATGTGGGTTCCATTTTTTAGAGTAAAGCCTCCCTTGTGTAAAGGGAGGTGGATTTTGCGAAGCAAAATTCGGAGGGATTGTAATGGCTAAAAAATGGATTATCTTTATTTATAAGGTATATTAAAACAATCCCTCAGTCTCACTACGTTCGACAGCTCCCTTTGCACAAGGGAGCCTTTTTTGGGGAGATTATTACATCCCCTAACTATCAAGTTTTGATTTTATGGAGGATATATAGCCCGAAGGCGTTTTGTTAACAATTTTTTTAAAGGTTTTGCTGAAATAATGGATAGACTCAAAACCAACGGCATTTGCAATTTGCGTAATGCTCATATTACTTTCTCTTAAAAGCTTTTTTGCGTGGTTTATGCGCAGGTTGTTTAAGTAATTTATCAGGGTTTCCCCATAAATTTCCCGAAATTTTTTGCAGAGTGTGGTTTTATTTGTTCCAAAGAGGAAGCATAGGTCATCCAGCGTGATTTTTTGGTTGTAGTTATTGCTGATATAGGTCGCAATCTCCTCTGTTTTAATATCGGAGCGCACAGTACTGTCTGCACACAAAGCACTTTTTGTGCTGCGTATCAATTCAATTAAAAAGGTTTCGAGCTTTAGTTTAATCATTTGGTCTGCACCAAACAAGAAGGTTTTGCGTTTTTTCATATCCTTTACATTCGGAATATCATACGGCGGATAAAAGACAAAGCGCCCTTCTTTGATAACCTCGGTCAGTAGCTTGGAAAGCCCTGCGGACAACGTTTGCGGATTGGTGGAAAAGATGTCGAGCATGGGAGAGTCACACGCAAAGCCGATTATAATTACGTTCGGCGCTGTGTTTTCAGTGCAGGAGAGAGAATGAATTTCATTACTTTTATGTATTAAAAGCTGCTTTTCAAAAAGCATGCCCGAAAAGCCGTCCGCTTCAACGCGGATTGTACCGCTGTCAATATATATAAGCTCGCGAAACGGGTGACTGTCCTTAAATGTATGGTAGTCCTTTATAAGTTCAAAGTAGTGGATATTGGCGATTTTTGTAACCTCGATATCCATCTTGAATTTCTTTAATTTAAATTCTGCGGTTTTATTTGCTGCCAACGCGGATACACTCCTTTCCCTATCATTTTAGCAAAGAACACATTTTATGTCAATAGTAAAAAGATTTAATATAGTGCAAAAATTGCTTAATATTTTCCAAATACAAACGCCCTTTTTTTTGCTATCATTATAATGAAGAATAAAATAGGAGGTGCAGCGGTGCAAGGAAAAATCAATTTACATAAAGATATGTTTTCCGAAAAGGAAAAGGTTTTGTTTGAAAGTGAAGCATTCTCTGTATCCGTTTTTCGCTACCCAACGGGTATTGAAGCCGTAACAATGAAAAATGAAAAGGGCTATGTCACCCTGCTTCCCTTTATGGGGCAAATGATTTGGGATATGGAATTTTTAGGACATAATCTGGTTATGAAATCCATCTATGAAAAGCCCCGGATTTGCCATGAAACGTATGAGGAAACGTATGGCTGCTTTTTGATGCATTGCGGCCTTACGGCAATGGGAAATCCCACGGCAGAGGACACACATCTTCCGCATGGAGAATTGCCTGTTGCGGGCTATCAGGAAGCGTACCTTCTGTGCGGGGAGGACGAAAAGGGTAAATATATTGCGCTCGGCGGCGTATATACGCATAAAAGACCTTTTGCGCTCTATTATACATTTTCTCCCGAATGCAGACTGTATGAAGGCGCTTCGGTGATAGAAATGACAACGCGCATTACAAATCATAAGGATTTGCCGCTTGAATATTTCTATCTTTGCCATATCAATTACAGACCCATTGACGGCGCAAAGCTTCTTTACACGGCGCGCCACGAAAATATAGTCGCACACCACGAAGTGCCTGAGGGGTACCCGGGCGGCGAGAAAACAAATGCATATTTAGATAAGTTGGACAAGGACATTTCTATTATGGATGACATAGACAGCAAAACGCAAGCCTATGCGCCCGAAATTGTCTTTACCTGCAAATATGACGCGGACGAAAACGGCGAGGCACACACCATGCAGATTTTGCCTGACGGGTATAGCTGCTATGTAAAGCATATGCCGGAGGAATTGCCGTTTGGTGTACGCTGGATTTCACGCACAGAAGATGAAGATGCACTTGGAATGGTACTGCCTGCAACGGCAGAGCATAAAGGCTATCTCTACTGCAAGGAACATGGCTATGAAAAATATCTGGCCACAGGGGAGAGTACCGTGTTCCATATCACGACGGGCATCTTAACTCCCGATGAAAGCGAAACCCTTAAAAATAAAATAAAAAAATTTTAGGAGGAATTGAAAAATGAGTAGAATTTGTATCCCTGACCACGAGTACAAAGAAAGAGTTGCACGTGCAGCAAAGCTCGTGCGCGAAAAAGGCCTGGACGTTATGGTAGTTTGCTCCACAGAGTCTGACTACGCAAACGCAAGATACTTCTCGGGCTTTTGGCCGCTTTTTGAAAGAGCGGGTGTTGCGATTTCCGCAAACGGCGATGCAGCATTGATGGTTGGCCCTGAGTGTATCATCTTTGCACAGGACGTTGCAAAGATTGACAAGATTTTCTGCCTCAGAGAATTCAGAGAATCTGCTGACCCGTCTTATCCGGAACTCCAGGCAAGCACCTTCCGCGATGTATTCAAAGCCATCGGCGTTACGGGCGAAAACATCAAAATCGGCCTCGGCAGCTATGTGGAATGCACAATGCCCATTTACGAAGGCCTCAAAGACAGCTTCCCGAATGCTGAAATTTCCAAGTGCAGCGACATTATGGTTGCATTGCGCCAGATTAAGAGCGCAAATGAATTGGCATGTATTCAGGAAGGCTTCCGTATTGTTGACCTTGCAACGGATGAAGTTATCCGCAACTTAAAGCCCGGCGTTACAGAATTGCAGATGGTTGGTATTGCACAGAAGGTCATTTACGAGGAAGGCGCAGAATACGAAGGTCTCCCGATGTACGTATTCAGCGAAAAATCCACAAGACATGCTATCTCCCGTTCCAGCTACAGAACAATCAACAAGGGCGATATCGTACAGCTGAACCTGTCCGCTAAGATTGACGGTTATTCACCCGCAATTGGCCTCCCTGTTGTTATGGGTAAACTGGAAGGCGAGAGAAGAAGAGTTGTTGAATTTTGTAAGGAAGCGCATGACTGGACGGTTGAGCAGATTAAAGCAGGTAAGCTTGCGTCCTCTATTGCAAAGGATTTCTACAAAATGTATGTTGACAACGGCTTTAAAGATAACTTTGTATACGGCCCCTGCCACGGAACAGGTATGATTGAGGTTGAAGCACCCTGGATGGAAACAATCAGCGATTACAACCTTGAAGAAAATATGACCTTCCAGGTTGATACCTTCATCATGGGCGATGGCTTCGGCTGCAGATGGGAAAAGGGTATTGCCGTAACAAAGGACGGCTGCCATTCCATGACAGATTACTTAAAGAAGGGTATTATCGAATTAGATTTCTAATATTAATATCGAATAAAAAGATGGTTGTGCAGAGAATCTGCACAACCATACTTTTAAGAAAGGAAGGCATGTATAATGGAATATAATATGAGTTTTCCAAGAGAACTGGAAAAAGTAAAGGAGAATAGAATTCCGTTTGTAATTTGCGGCGGTACGGTTGAATACCACGGCCCGCATTGCTCCTATGGTTGCGACACATTGGTTGCAGAAGGTCTTGTAAAAAAGCTGGCGGAAACGAAAGAAATTATGATTGCGCCGACGATATACTACAGCCCTGCAAGCTATGCGGTTGCGGATGAAACAAAGGGCGGCGTGCATATTGAAGAAGATGTGTTTGAAAGCTATCTTTTCCAGATTTTCACCAATATGCTGGAGGCAGGCCTGCGTAATATTTACGTTGTAATCCATCACCAGTTTGAGCAAGAGAACTTAAAGCCGATGACGCTTTCATACATGAAGGCGAGCCAGCGTGCAATCATGCGATACCTTGAAAGAACACAAGGCCGCGGCTGGTGGGGCAGCGAAAATTACGCAAACTATTATGAAAGCTTAGATGGCGGCGATGACCCGTTTAGCTGGATTAAGGTCATTCCCACAATGAGCACAGAGGTGCAAAACGCCACGGGCTACGACCATGCAGGCAAGTATGAGTGTTCTATTTTGATGAGTCTTTACCCCGAGGCAGTAAAGCTTGACCGTCTTGGCGATATCGACCATTGGTTTACAAAGAGCGCATCAGAAGCCAATCGCGAATTGGGCGATGAAATGGTAAAGCAATCTCTGGCATACCTTGAGAAGAAAATTGTTTAAGGGGATGTAAAAAAAGCCCAGAACGCAAAAAGACAAGAAAAGTAGTAAAAAGGAGCTGTAATTTTACAGCTCCTTTTTGTAATTCAATTAATCTACGCTGTCAAACAATTCGGAGAGGTACACGGCGCGGTCTTCCGCCATGGAAACGTTTGCCGCGGCACCAATGCCGAGCGACATGATGCCTGCGCGTGTATCTGCAACCTGCCCCAAGGGGTCTTCTGAAAAACCACGGAAGAGGCATGCGCGAAGAAGCGGATCTGCACCGCCATGGCCGCCTAAGTTATCCTTCGTCAATTGGTCTGCGCCTGCCATGGATTTTGTCAAAACAGAGTTTTGTGCAAACTTATAGGTAATTTCTTCGTTAAAGCGGTTATAAATATGCATGTCTTTGACGGGTGCATCTGCATACACGCCCGTGGAAAGGTGGGAAAGCTCAATACGGCCTTCGCTGCCGTTTAAGACAACCTTCATGCCTTCATAGGGGGAGTGCGCCGTCAAATGATATGTTACAACTGTACCCTTTTGATAGCGAATGTTTAATGCTACGCTGTCCTCAATGTCAATTTCCTCGGAGAAAATACATTTATCGCGGATGTAGCCGTCGCCATCCTCGCAGGAGAAGTAAAGTTTGTTGTAAAATGCATCGTTCTCAATGTCCAGTGCAAACTGGCATGTGTTTTTGTATTGGCATGTGTGGCAGCGTTCACCGTGCGGCTGACGGTCAGGCGTATAAAAACGGCGTGTGCCGAACGCATTGACCTTTACAGGTTCATCATCAAGCCACCAGTTTAAAAGGTCAAAGTGGTGGGTGGACTTATGGATGAGAAGCGAGCCTGAATTTTCACGACGGCGATGCCAACGGCGGAAGTAATCCGCACCATGTGAAGTGTCAAGCATCCATTCAAAATGTACGCTGTAGATATCACCGATGATATTTTCGCTCAAAATCTCCTTGATGCGAACATAGAAGGGGTGGAAGCGGCAGTTAAATGTAACGGTAACACGCTTGCCCGTTTCCTTTTCGGCCTTTAAGATGGCGTTTGCCTTCTCGCCGTCCGTCGTCATCGGTTTTTCGGAGATAACATCGCAGCCTGCGTGGAGTGCACGGATGATGAAATCGTGGTGCGTCGCATCAATGGTGGTGACAATTACGGTGTCAGGATGCGTTTCCGCAAGCATTTTATCAAAGTCTGTATATACAGGTGCCGTAAGTTTCGCATATTCCAATGCGTTTTTTGCACGCTGTTCATTTTGATCGCAAACGGCAACGAGCTTTGCACAGTCTTTGATCTCTTTGTAAAACGGGGTCAAATATGCCTGCGTGCCACGATGCCCTGTGCCGACAAGTGCATACGTTTTCATAGTATTGACTCCTTTTTATTTAATGGTAATTGCTTTTGCGGCGGAATCGCGGTCAGCAAAGAGTACGAAATCCTTGTGCTCCTTTAAGATGGTTGCGGGAACGAGGTTGTTTGTTTCCTGTGTTAAGGTATCGTAAACTGCCTGTGCCTTTACTGCGTAAGGTACGCAGGATACGATGCGTTCGCACTGCATAATCTGGTAAACTGTCATGGAAACAGCCTGCTTCGGTACATCATCAATGGTCGGGAACCAGCCTTCGCCCATCTGCTGCTTTTTGCAGGTTTCGTTAAGGTTTACAACGATGTAAGCTTCTTTTGTATCAAAGTCTGCGGGGGGATCATTGAAAGCGATGTGACCATTTTCGCCGATACCGATAAGACCGACATCAATGGGTGCACGACGCAGTTCACGTGTCAAGGCAGGGATGCCTTCGGGTGTGCCGTCTACCAGGTGATAGGCCTTCAAGGGTGAAATCTTTTCAATGAAGCGTTCCTTTAAGTATTTGCGGAAGGATGCTACATGTGTTTCGGGAAGACCTACGTATTCGTCCAAGTGGAACATTTCTACGCGGCTCCAGTCTACATCCTGCTCAACGAGGGATTTGATTGTGTCAAACTGGGAAGCGCCTGTTGACAAAACAATTCTGGCTTCGCCCTTTTCACGAATTGCATTTCTGAGGATTTCAGCCGTGTATTTTGCGGCCTGTTCTCCCAAATGTACGGGATTTTCACAAATTCTGAGTTCCATAAATTTTTCTCCTTTCAAAATAACGCCTTCGGCTTGGCGTAATACTCTGTTTTTATTATAACAAGTAAGATATTGCTTGACAAGTCAAATGTTGTTTGTTATACTGGAAATATAGCAGTATATTGCTTTTTGGGAGGAGCGAACGATGCCAAAACACCAAACCTTGGATACTGTTTTTATAGAGATTGTTTCTGCGGGGAATAAGAACAATGCAATCAGGGCAAATCATTATCACGAATTTTACGAATTGTACTTTTATATGGGCGATTCGATGACGTATTACATTGATAATACGGCGTACGAGGTGGAGCGATATGACCTGATTTTTATTACAAAAAGCGTGCCGCATCGCGCAAATTACAAAGACGATAAAAAAGAACGTGCGCTTATCATGTTTCGGGAAGAAATATTGGATGTACTGGCGGACAAGGCAGAAATTTTAGGCCTTTTGGAAAAGCTTGGCAGGATGCCTGTGCTTCGTTTTTCGGAGCATGTAATCGGCAAATTAAAGGCACAGATTACGGATTTGGCGGAAAAATACAGCGAAAATGCAGAAGATACCTTCGGCTTGCAAATCGCAATTATAAATTTTCTGCTTTCCATTCGCCAATATATTGATGGCGGCGAGCTTGTATCAATGGTGGCACCGGCCGCGGATAAGCAGCATATTGTGCGTGCGGTGATGGAATATATTGCAGAAAATTATAGCGAGAATATTACGCTCGACGCGCTTTCCAACCGCTTTTTTATTGATAAATACTACCTTTGCCACAGCTTTAAAAAAGCGACGGGGATGACCGTGGTCTCCTTTTTGAATGAAAGACGCCTGATTGAAGCCAAAAAATTGTTGTTTTCTTCAGACTATAATATATCGGAAATCTATCTGCAGGTCGGTTTCCAAAGTCAAAACCATTTTAATGCACTTTTTAAAAATATGTTTGGCAAAACGCCGTCTGCTGCACGAAAAGAAAGAAATCTATAAAAAATGGATGAGGCATTTGCTCTCATCCATTTTTTGTGTTAAAACAAATCACTATGACTTCCCGTTCGAGTCAAAGACAAAGTAATCATATCATTTTCTTTTTTGTAAATTAAAAGCCAGTCAGGCGTAATGTGACATTCCCGATGTCCCATATAAGCACCCTTTAGCGCATGGTCGCTATATTTTTCGGGTAAAGTCTTTTCTTCCCGTAATAAAAACAACACCTCTTCAAATAATGAAATGTCATAGCCGCGCTTAACAATTATCTTGAAATCTTTTTTAAATTTGGACGAATATCTTACTTTAAGCATTTAAATCCCTCATAAGTTCATCCATATCATCATAAGCCTTACTCATATTTCTGTTGTTGTTTACATCATCAATCGCAGCAAGCGTCTCTGCATTTGGCATATCTACCGCAAGTTCAAAGGGAATTTTGCCAAGCCGCACAGCCTGCCTGCAAAAAACACCCATTGCAGTTGACATATTAAGTCCCAAAGCAGCGAATAAATCATCGGCTTGTGCTTTTAATTCTTTATCCATACGAAT
Source organism: Clostridia bacterium (assembly GCA_045578945.1). Lineage (GTDB taxonomy): Bacteria > Bacillota > Clostridia > UMGS1883 > UMGS1540 > JAQXGO01. The sequence goes on from JAZNLF010000007.1 coordinate 8,084, forward strand.
TGTAACATTCGTTGTAGCCATAAGAACAAACTCCTTTCATTGTTAGTATATTCATTATAGCACTTTTTATGTGCGTTGTCAATTATTTGCACATAAAATCCTTTTATAGATGTAAAATCGCTTTCGCCACGGTAAAGTAAATGAAAAGCGCACAGATATCGACGAGCGTAGTAATGATGGGGGAGGCCATCAGCGCTGGGTCAAGCTTTAGCTTTTCCGCGCCTATCGGCAAAAGACAGCCGATGGATTTTGCAATCAGCACGGTCGCGTAAAGGCTTACGCTGACGGCAACGGCCAAAAGAAGGTTGTGGCCGTATAAAAAATAGGTATAAAAAATATTGATAAAAGCCAAGGCCAAGCCAACGATGAGCGCAACGCGGATTTCCTTAAACCAGACGCGCAAAAAATCGCGTGCACGAATCTCGCCCAGCGCAAGACCGCGAATCATAAGTGTGGATGCCTGCGAACCGCAATTACCGCCCGTATTCATCAGCATGGGAATAAAGGAAACCAGTATGGGCATAACTTCAAACGCAGTTTGAAACCGCGTCAGAATAGCGCCTGAGAGTGTAGCGGAGAGCATAAGCAGTAAAAGCCAGAGCGTACGATTCTTGGCATGCTCAAAAACGCTTGTTTTCAGATACGGCGCTTCCGACGGCGTAACAGCCGCCAT
>JAZNLF010000008.1:0-3174 GCA_045578945.1 Clostridia bacterium
GAAGGATACCCTTCGGATGCCATAACCACGCAGCATGCAGATTCGTCAGAAAATTCTACCATTTCAGGCTGTAAGGTGCCTTTGGTGACCGCCATCATAATATCTAAAAGGTCGCTTTTTAAAAGCGGCAGTACAACCTGCGTTTCGGGGTCACCGAAGCGGCAGTTATATTCAATCACCTTCGGGCCGTTTTCCGTGAGCATCAAGCCGAAGTACAAGCAGCCGCGGAACACTCTGCCCTCTTTTTCCATCGCTTTTATGGTGGGCAGGAAGATGGTTTGCATACATTCGTCCGCGATTTTCTCTGTATAGTACGGATTCGGTGCAATCGTACCCATGCCGCCCGTGTTAAGACCTGTATCCCCATCGCCTGCACGCTTATGGTCCATTGACGAAATCATGGGAACTACAATTTTGCCGTCCGTAAACGAAAGGACGGAAACCTCGGGGCCTGTTAAAAATTCTTCAATGACGATGCTGTTGCCGCTTTTGCCGAACACCTTGTCCTCCATGATGTCCAAAACGGCTTTTTTCGCCGCCTCGCGCGTTTCGGCAATGATAACGCCTTTGCCGAGTGCAAGGCCGTCCGCCTTAACAACTGTCGGCAGGGGGGCCGTTTCCACATACGCCAATGCTTCCTCTGCCGATGTGAATACCTCGTAGGCAGCTGTGGGAATCCCATACTTTTTCATTAAATTCTTTGAAAAAACCTTGCTGCCTTCTATAATCGCGGCATCTGCCGTCGGCCCGAAGGCAGGGATGCCTTCTTTTGCGAGTGCGTCCACCGCACCGAGTACCAAGGGGTCATCGGGTGCTACGATGGCATAGTCAATTTTATTTTCTTTTGCAAAGGCAACAATTTTTTCAATTTCCTTTGCACCAATGGCAACACATTCTGCATCTGCCGCGATGCCGCCGTTGCCCGGCAATGCGTAGATTTTTTCTACATTTTTATTTTCTTTGATTTTTTTGATAATTGCATGTTCACGGCCACCGCCGCCCACTACCATAATTTTCATGTTTATCTCCTTTGTACGGCTTAGTGATGGAAAAGACGGATGCCGTCAAATGCCATAACCATCCCATATTTATTACAGGTTTCAATGACCGCGTCATCACGCACCGACCCGCCCGGCTGTGCGATGAAGGACACACCGCTTTTGTGTGCGCGTTCAATGTTATCGCCAAATGGGAAAAACGCGTCAGACGCTAAGGCAACGCCTGTGATTTCGGCAAGGTACTGCGCCTTCTCTGCCTCTGTTAAAGGAGCAGGCTGCTCTTTAAAATACTTCTGCCAGTTGCCGTCTTTGCATACATCCTCTTCGTTTTGATTGATGTAGCCGTCAATGACATTGTCGCGCTCGGGGCGACCGATTGTATCTAAAAAGGGCAGGTTCAAAACCTTATCGTGCTGTCTTAAAAACCAGGTATCTGCCTTGCCGCCTGCAAGACGTGTGCAATGAATACGGGACTGCTGCCCTGCACCGACACCGATTGCCTGCCCGTCTACTGCATAGCAAACAGAATTGGACTGCGTATATTTTAAGGTGATAAGCGCCACAATGAGGTCACGCTTCGCTTCCTCCGGAAGCACCTTATTTTCGGTTACGATTTCTTCCAAAAGGCTTTCATCAATCGTAATATTGTTGCGTCCCTGCTCGATGGTGATGCCGAACACCTCTTTGCGCTCCACCTCGCGCGGGACGTAGTTTGCATCAATTTCAATTACATTGTAGGTGCCTTTTCGTTTTGCCTTTAAAATTTCAAGTGCTTCGGGTGTGTAGCCCGGGGCAATCACGCCGTCAGACACCTCACGCTTTATAAGGCGCGCGGTCGTAGCATCGCATGTGTCAGAAAGCGCAATAAAATCGCCGAAGGAGCACATGCGGTCTGTGCCGCGTGCGCGCGCATAGGCACACGCCAAGGGGGAAATATCCAAATCCGCCACATCATCTACAAAGCAGGCTTTCTTAAGCTTATCGCCAAGGGGCAGGCCCACCGCCGCAGAGGTGGGGCTTACATGCTTGAAGGAAGTCGCGGCAGGAATGCCGAGTGCAATTTTCAATTCGCGCACAAGTTGCCATGCATTGAGCGCATCCAAAAAGTTTATATATCCGGGTCTGCCGTTTAAAACCCGAATCGGCAATTCCCCTTCTTCCATAAATATGCGTGAAGGTTTTTGGTTCGGGTTACAGCCGTATTTCAGCGCAAGCTCCTTCATGCTGTCACCTCCCCGTTTTTATTGATAAGGCGCTCTTCTATGGCGCCGCTTTCCAGATTTATGTAGCGCACATAGAGGGAAATTTTATTTTCTGCATCGAGGTTTTCCCAGATGTCATTTGTAAGTGTATCTATATCATCGGGAATGGTAATACGCTCAGGCTCGCCGACGAAGGTGGGAATGGGCTCCCCGTCCGTTATATAGGTGTGGATGAAATGCCCCATACCTGCCTTTGCGGGGTATTCAAAGAAGTAGCGCGCACAATCCGTGCCTTCTTCGTCAATGCTTTTTAAAATACTCATTTTATAGGAAAAATCTTGTCCGTCAAACGTCAGCATGCTGCTGATGCGAGGCGTAAAGTTCGGCGCGTCAGGCTCGAAGGCGCGCGTTCTCAAAGCGCCCGTAAAGCATTTTCCTGCCGCAATAAAATCATGAATGGTGTCCGTCTGATTGCCGTTTGTTACAATCAGCTTGTTTTCGTACTGGCGCAATGCCGCGTAGATAATAAGAGACGGGTCCGAAACCTTCGATGCATCAAAGGGCTTTGTATACAAAGCGTCCTCCTCCATTGTAAAGATGCGGTTTCTGCTGTTTTCGCTGCGCCCCATAATAAAGTATGCGACCGCCGCACTTTTGCCGTCCGCACTTTTGCCGACCACAATACCGCGGCCGACATACGGATTTCCCGAAATACGTTCTCCTATGGTTTTCATATCATAAATTCCCATTTTTACACCTCTTTACTTTCTGCAATATCCTTTGCTACCATTTCCACGGCTTTGGGTAAAAGTATCCATTCCGCTTCTTCCATGACTCGCTTTTGCAAGGTTTCCGCCGTATCGGCGGGTAAAATCTCCACAGCCTTTTGCAGGATAATTTCGCCGCCGTCGGGGATTTCATTTACAAAGTGCACGGTTGCGCCCGTCACCTTCACGCCGTAGGCGAGTGCCGCC
>JAZNLF010000009.1:0-3052 GCA_045578945.1 Clostridia bacterium
CGAGCTTACTTTGGTGGTCAATCATATATGTGATGCCATCTTTGATGATGGTGTTATAAAGTGCACCATTTGTAAGTGTTTCCATAGCGGTACTCGCCGCGCTCACCGAAACAGAAAACTCATTGACCTCCGATGCGCCGCTGACCTTTGCTTTCATAAAATAGTCGTTACTTTTTATGATGTCAATATACATTTTGGAAATCGGGGTGTTATCCTCCTGCGGTGCGACTGTAGGCGTCGGATTCGCAGTCTGTGCAGCGGGAATATCGGTATTGGAAGCCGAAGCGGGCGCGGGGGATGCCGTGCTTTCAGTTGCAGAGTCTGGCAAAGCACCTTTTTGAGATGAATCTTTCTTTCCCGAGCAAGCGGTACATAATAAAGTAAGTGCTGTTAATAAAATCAATATTTTTTTCATATGATCAATCCTTTCGGTCAATATATTATAATTATACCATTTTTTATACAAAATTACAATACAAAAATTATTTATTTCTCTATCCGTTTCAAAAAAAAGAGTGCGTGTTCATGCGAAAGAAACACGCACTCTTTGTAAAAGACGAAAGATTTAATAATTCCCCTGCAAGGATTTTACATAATCAGCATATGCAGGGCGATTGCGAAGGATGCCTTCCTTAATACCGGATAAGGTTTCATCATAAAATCCGTCCGAGATAATAACGGGTACACCCTTACAGTTTTCCCAGATAAAGCGTGCATCCTCAACCATCAGGCGAATGCATCCGTGCGATGCCATTTTACCGATGGCGGCATAGCCGGATTGACTCAAGGTTTCTGTGCCATAGTCATTAAAGGGAATACTGTGGAAACAAATGTTGCCGCTGATTTGCGTACAGTAAAGAATCCAGCATTTTGAGTCTACAAAGTAATACCAAGGGCCGTGGTTATTCGAGTATGTAAGCGGCCGCGCGCGGAATTCGCCATTCGGCGTTACATGCGGCGCAATGCCCGTACTGCATACAAAATGTTTTAAGGGAATTGTAGTGCCTGCCGCGTCCGTGCCATACACAATCACCATCTGCATCGCTTGATTGACCTCAATGTGGCTGATGGTAAAGAGATGCGGCGGGAGCGTGAGTTCTAATTTGCCGGGCGCGTAGTCCTCTGTTTTTACATAGGTACCCCGATAGCCAAATACGGACGCATACGGCTCGGCAGGAATCATAACCAAACCGCTTTGCGATGAAATATAGGGGGCGGGATTCGGGTAGGGGAGACCATCTACAAACATGACGGGCGTAGATAACCCCTGCCAGATTTCGCGGCCCTTATGCTGCGTAAAAATGGAAAGATCCTCATAATTATAGGAAATATTGCAGCGGAAAATAGTGCGAAAATCATCAATAGATATAAATAAATTGCCGTTTTCATCTGTTTCGGTGGGCTGGGAGGTCTTGAGCCACACATCATTTGCCACATACCATGGGGATACATTGTGGAGGAGAATTTTCTCGCCCGCATCCATGGAAACGGTGGCGGCGTAAGCTGCCCCGAACGTGCAAAGCAAAAGAGAAAAAAGACAAAGCAGCAATAAAATTTTTTTAAGCATATAAACACCTCTCTATAATAGCCCGTAAGCCTTAAAAAATAAGCTTACAAAACATTATACAAAGATTTCCTTATATTGTCAACCATAAAACCTGTAAAAAGATTTTTTTAATAAAAATGTAATAATTTAGTTGACAATATCTTTCCCACTATGTATAATATAAGTAGAAAAAACAAGCATAGACAAAGGCGGGTAGATTTGATTTGCTTATGAAATCATTAATGACGGCAACTGCATTGTGCTCTCGAAGAACTGAAAATATGACGGATAATTTCTATGTAAACGGCTCGGTACCGCCGCAAGGCTCTGTCCCGACAAATAAGCCGTTTTCAAAGGATTTACGGACGCGCCACAGTGTTTTTGCAGTTAGTGACGGCTTTGGTACGCCCGACAATGCTGGCAATGCGGCGCACAAGGTGTTGTCTATCCTAAAAAAACATCACGAAAAGCTGGGCGCAGTTACCGTTGAGGCAGTTGGTAGCGTTGTGGAGTCCTACACGGAGGAGGCAAACCATTTTCTGCAGTCGCTGCAATCGGGTGCGGGTGCTTCTTTGGCACTTTTGGTTATCAATCATGGCGTTGCGACGGCACTCAACACGGGCAGCGCACGTGTGTATGCGTACAAATACGGTCGGCTTAACCGCTTAACGGTGGATGATACAGAGGCACAGCATCTTTTAAATATCGGCGCCATTCGCCGTGAGGAAGCAAAGGACCATCCTACAAGACGAAATCTTACGAGCGCTATGGGGAAACTCAATATAGAGGCAGGGCAGAAAATGCATATGTCAAGTCCGATGCCTGTTGAGGCAGGCGATTTGTTTTTGCTTTGCTCAAATGGTCTTACAGACTATTTGTCGGACGATAGAATTGCGTATATTCTTTCTTTGCGTATGAGCAATGAACGGCTCGCGCAGCGTCTTGTCAGCGAGGCAATTGCACGCGGTGCGGATGATAATATAACGGTTTTGGTCGTGCGAAACGGGAAAAGCGGTAAGGCCCCGCGTGTGCCGAGGGGCGTTGTTAAGGCAGGTATATTGGTTGTTTTGTTCGCGGTTTTAGCGGCCTACCTTCTCTCGCGTCCGTGGGCGAGTCCAAAGGAAACACCTGCGACGGCTACACCTACGGCGGAACCGACTCCGTCACCTGTATCTGTTTTAGGCAATAGAGGCGCGGTGAATGACGATGGTTTTCAGCTTCGCGAATAAAAGAAATTAGAAAGGGATAACATGGAACTCTGTATTTGCCATCTGTACCCCGAGCTTTTGAATTTGTATGGGGACGTCGGAAATGTAAAGATTTTGGAATATCGTGCCAAGGAACGCGGAATTGAAGTTTTTGTGCATACACCTTCGGTAGGAGATACATTTGAAAAAGACCGATACGATATTGTGGTTTTGGGCGTCGGACAAGCGTTTGAAATGGGTGTTATTGCAAACGATTTGTCGGGCGAGAAAAAAGAAGCCCTCAACGCATATATAGAGG
>JAZNLF010000010.1:0-5838 GCA_045578945.1 Clostridia bacterium
GCAAGCGGTGTTGTGGGTATGTTTTGATTATGCGGGCAAACTGTTTGACATGTATCGCAGCCCCATATAAGACCGCTTTTTTTAATAATGGCAGATTCAGTCTCCGAAAGCGTGCCACGTTTTTGTGAGAGAAAAGAAGCACATAAATTTTGGCTTAGAATGCCGCCATGCAAAGCACCGCCGGGACAAGCCTGTTCGCATCTGCCGCAATCTAAACATGTGGCGGATAAAGGCACGTCCGACTCCAGCAGTAAATCCGTTTCCACATATCCGATAAAGACAAAGCTTCCGTATGTGGGGTGAATCAGTAGCCCGTTTTTGCCATAAAAGCCAAGACCTGCCAAGTAGGCAGCCTGCCTGTCATCACCATGTCCCGTGTCAGCATAAAGTGTTGTTTTTGCATCAGGCACAAGTGATACAATATATTCTGCAATTTTTGCAAGATACATACGAACAGTATTATGGTAATCGGGTGCATACGCATACATGGAGATGTTGCTTTCCTTCTTTTCTCCAACATAGTAGGGAAAAAGACATACAATTTTTGAATATGTATGCCCATCTGCGGCTACGCCAACAGCGTCAAGGCCGAGAGAATGGGCAAATGCAAGTATTTTTTCTTTATAGCTGTTCTTCATAGGCTTTTATCATGCGCCGTACCATTTCGCCGCCAATCGGGCCACCTTCACTGCCGTTTTGACGTGCCGTGAGATCCCCTTTATAATGGTCATTGTTTTCCTTGCAAAATTGCAGACGGCCGATATCTGCGGCAACCTCCAACTTAAATTTATTGATGCCGTCATAAGCATCCTCAACTAAAAGTCTTGATTTTCTGTAATTTTTCGACATTTTATCACCTCAATGCTATACTACCCATTTTTCATGAAAAAAATGCGAGGTGAAAATTAACAAAATAAGGGCTGCAGCGAAAGCTACAGCCCCAAAGTCAAGTTATTCCTCAGTTTCAATTAAGCCGTAATTCCCATCACGTCTTTTATATACAATGTTGGTTTCCTCGGTTTCTGCATTTCTGAAAATAAAGAATGCATGCCCCAGAAGATTCATCTGTAAAATCGCTTCTTCTGTGCTCATGGGTTTTATGGCGTGTTTTTTGCTGCGCACAATTTTAAATTCAGGTTCTTCTTCAAAAGAAATGTTTTCTACAGGTGCAGAAAATGCATTTTCGCGGAGACGTTTTTCAAGACGTGTTTTATTCTTACGGATTTGACGTTCAATCATATCCACTACACGGTCAACCGATGCTAACATATCTGCTGTCGTTTCCTCAGCGCGATACATCATCCCGCCTTGGAAAATCGTAAGCTCTGCTGTTTGCCGTTCCTTTTCTACAGATAAGGTTATTTGTGCCTCTGCAGCATCGCTGAAAAACTTGTCCAGCTTTCCAAGCTTCTTTTCGGTAAACTTTCTGATGTCCTCGGTAATTTCAAACTTTCTGCCGGTAATAATAACCTTCATATGCCACACTCCTTCTATATTGATAACAGGCACCCTGCCTGCGGGAAACATGTTTTAGTGATTCTCTTTTTCAAAACCAATTGTTTCGCGAACGATGTATAAAGGCCGTCCCTTCGCTTCCTCGTAAATACGACCAATGTAGGAGCCGAGTATACCGAGCGCAATGAGAATGATGCCCGTTAGGAAACCTTGTACAGCGAGAAACAAAATCCAGGCGGGCCACGATACATTGCCGATAATGCGCTGCACAATCGCCGCGATAAAATATACTAAGCTACACGCTGTCATGAAAAAACCTACTGTAGAAATCAGCTTCATCGGTTTGTAGGAAAAGGACGAAATGCCATCCGATGCAAGCAGAAGCATCTTACGAAGCGAATATTTCGTTTCGCCTGCAAAACGTTCCTCGCGAACATAGGGGAGGGCGCATTGGCGAAAACCAACCCAACTGACAAGACCGCGCACATAACGGTTTTGCTCACCAAGACTTTTCATCGCATCACACACCTTGCGGTCTATAAGACGAAAATCGCCCGTGTCCGTCGGAATATCCATATTCGTCATTCGATTTAAAAAGCGGTAGAATGCTTTTGCAGTTACTTTTTTAAAGACGGTTTCTCCGTGCCGCTTCGTTCGTTTTCCGTATACAACTTCGTATCCCTCGCGCCATTTTTCGACCATTTGGGGAATGACCTCGGGCGGATCCTGCAAATCTGCGTCAATAATCACAATCGCGTCACCGCTTGCATAGTCCATGCCGGCCGTGATGGCAATTTGATGACCGAAGTTTCTGGAAAAACAGATGAGGCGTACACGCGCATCCTGTGCGGCGATTTCCGCGGCAAGTGACGATGTTTTGTCACGACTGCCGTCATTTACAAATATAAGCTCATACGTCTCATCCATGGCGGACAAAACTTCTGTCAGACGACGATAGCTTTCTTTTATAACATCCTCCTCATTATAAAGAGGTACAATTATCGAAATCATATTGTGTTTCCTTTCATCAGTATCCAAGCGTCCAGCTCGCAAACCATGTAAGGGCAGAGAGCATGTAGGAACGCGGACACGGCATGCCTGACAAAACGGGGTAGAATGCAAAGAATAATATGCCGCAGAAAATCAAAAGATAGAGTGTAATATATTTCCCGCTTTTGTGGTACAGACATAAACATTTTAAAGCATATACAAGCGCCAAAATAAGAAACGGGACGCTTGCAAAGTAATGATAGATAAAACAAGCGCGCGATATAAATATCCATGGCACAAACTGCGAAAGATAACCAATAACAATGAAAGTGGCTCTTTTACGTTTTATGCGGTAGAACAGACAGTACAAAATCGAGATAAGGCCTGCCCACCAAAGAAGGGGATTCCCCATGCCGACAATGCTGGATACAAGACCGCTTTCCAAAAGGCTCTTATTTCCATAATACCATATCGGACGAATCATAAACGGCCATGTATACCAGGCGGATTCGTAAGGATGGCGCTCAGTAAGCTCGGAATGATAGGAGAACATATGCGTTTGGTAATTCCAAAAATTGTTCCAATAGCTTTCTGCTCCATCCGCTATGTGAATCGGTATATAACTTATATAATATATTATAAACGGAATTAGTAAAAAATACAAGATGCAAAATCCACAAATTGCTAATTCTTTTATATTTTTTTTGCGTACACGTCGAAAGAGTGCTGTGAAGAATAAAATACAAAGCCCCACACCTGCGTAAAACCCAATCCATTTCGAGGCAATCGCAAGCCCGAAAGCCGCACCACTTAAGGCTAAATAAAGATGCACACGCCGTGTGGGAAGGGAGGTTGCTTCACTATAAAACAGGTACATAAAGTAGTAGGATAAGAGGATGAAAAATACGCCGTAGCTATCTATGGTAGCAATTCGAGTTTGGGAAAAATGCATAAAATCAAAAGCAAAGAAGAGCATGGCGGCAGTAGCGAAGAATGTGTGTCGAAAGATTCGTTTGGCAAAAATATACATAAGGGGTAATAAAAGCACGCCAAACAACGTCCCCATAAAGCGCCAACCAAATGGATTCATACCAAAAAGACGTATGCCGACGCCAATGAGGAGTTTCCCAAGCGGCGGATGCGTGGTTTCATAGTGGGGGATATATTCTATATGTTCATACGCAGTGCGCGCGTGGTATATTTCATCAAAATAGGTGCTGTTTTGATAGGTGTTCTCATATTCTGCGAGTGATTGTTCATCAAAAAGCGCACTTTCACTTTGTACAGGGAGGAGATTGCAATTTTTATCCCAAAAAGCAACCTCATACACGCTATCTGTCTCTTTGGAAAATTGAACGCGGATAAAGCGTGCGTTTTTTCCAATCGGATAATTTGTCCATTTAAAGCAGGATGCGCCTTCAAAGGGAGCAAGCGCAAACCAATTGACGTTATCCTGCGAGAGTTCCACATGTATATCCGCCTCACCAATGCCTTGATAGACGGACATCGTGTCCACATATTGAATTTGTCCTAAATCTGCAAAGTTATCTTTTGCGCCATGCGTTGAAGGCGCCGATGTGTTTCCAAGATTATAAAAAGCCAGAGCGCTATATAAAAGAGTGACAATTGATATATAGAGTATATCGCGCTTTGTAATACGCTTTTCGAATTTTCCGGATAGCGGCTTTAGAGAAGGAAGCTTTGCATACAAAGAAAAGCCGAGACCGAACGCGCACAGCGTGCAAAGCACAGTTAAAAATGAAATGATAGATGCTACAGCATCAGGTGCGGTGGCATAATACGTCCCTGTAAGACTTAGCTCATAGAGATATGCTACATTGATAAAATGCAAGGCAGAAAATACAAAGGATAGGAGTAAAATCCGCTTGTCCCGTCGATACAGATATGCGGCAAAAAACAGAATAAGTGCAGGGAACAGATATCGTTCATGCATTTTTGCACCAAACGTGAAAACACCACATAATAAAAGCGCGGCAGTATAGAAAAAACGGGATTTGTCGTTTCCTTTCCTGAAAAGATAGAGGCTCACCAAAATGGATAAAACCATACCAATGGTGCCCCATGTGCCATAGGAAAGCCCAGCAAACTGCGCGTTTTGCGATACGCCGTTTGCACCGAGGAGCGTGAAAAGATTGAATGCATTTAAAGAAGCATATGGATAGGAAGAAAGTGTGCCGAAATAAAGCTTACATATAAAAAGTGGCTCTTTTCCTATTGTAAATGGAAAAACAATGATTAAAAATGTCAGAAGCCCCGCGCCTATGGTTTTCAAAAGTAAACGCATAAACCCCGGCTCTTTACATTTTGAAATTGCAACCAGTGCGTAAATTGGCGTGACCAATAGCGCTTGCGGTTTAAATGCAATTGCAATCGCAAGCCATATGGCGCTTTTGGGATATTTTTCTTCCGCCAAATTTAAACAGGAGAGGAGTAAAAAGAGTGTAAATAAACTATCCACTTGTCCCCATACGGCAGAGTTTACAAAAATAGCAGGGTTTATTACATATAGAAAGAGAAAAAAGGATGCAGTACGCGGCGGCAGCTGGCGGCGTCGCGCTACATTATATATGATTAGCCCGCAAATCATATCGGTCACAATTGCAGGTAACTTAAATAATATAGTTTGGAGTGGCATTGGGGCATCGGAAAGCCACCCCAGCGGCCACAAAATCCATAGATATCCGGGCGGATAATCACAAAAATAAGTATCTGAATAAAACTGTGGCGGGAGGACGGATGCAACACGGCTTGCCCAGCTTCGCCAACATTGCATATCTGTCGCATATCCGGGTTCTATCGCTGCCAATACAAGGCGTAAACTTATGCCGATAACACAGGGAAGTATAATATAAATAATGTTTGGTTTTTGCCATGTATCTTTTCGGATGTAAAAAAGAGCGCAGAAAACTGCATAAAGCAGAACAACGGATAGTATTTGTGACATGCAGGTTTTTCCTTTCTATTTTATATTGTAATCATAACACAATCGTGAAAATTTGTAAAGAGGTTGAGGAGATGAAAACAAAAGAACAGGAAAAACGCGTTTTTTCGGCACGAAATGCGCATGCTTCTACAAAAAAATAAAAAAATTTTAAAAAAAGGCTTGACAAAGCATGCGTGCTTGTGGTAGTATATAACACGTTGCGCGGCAGGCAGAAAATGTGCAGCATTTTGAAAAATAAAAAAAGTTTTAAAAAATGCTTGACATTCAGCCGGGTGCGTGATATAATAAAATTCCGCTGCAGGGGCAGCGACCGGACTTTGAAAATTAGATAGCGTAAAAGGGCTCAAAAGAAATTTTTGAGTAACGAAAACTTGTCTATAAAGGCAAGGAAGTACAAGCCAGTACAAGAAAGTAAATAAGAGCTAAGA
>JAZNLF010000011.1:0-6476 GCA_045578945.1 Clostridia bacterium
AAAGCTTCGCATTTTCTTTGACGAGTGCCGCATTTTCGCGCCGCATTTCTTCCATGTCCTGCCGCACCGCCGAAAGCTCTTTTTCATACTTTTGAACCAGCGCTTCAATATACGCCGTAACGTCTTGTTTTTTATAGCCGCCGGGGCATTTTCGTAAGGATAACGCTTCCATTTTGTTTCCTCCGTCCTTTTACTTTAGTAGAGAAATACCTGCCTTAATTCTCTTTAAGGATTCTTCTTTTCCTAAAATTGCCGCAAGCTCAATACCGCCGCCAGGTGTAAAGGCTTTTCCCGAAAGCGCTGTGCGAAGCGGCCACAAAATAATGCCGTTCTTCACTTCCATTTTTGCCGCAAGGCCTAAAAGTGCTTCATGCAAAGCGTCCTTCGACCAATCCTCCTGTGCGGATAAAAGCGGCAAAATTGCCTCAAGGGCAGTCAGCGAATTTTCCAGATTTGTTTTCATCTTTTTATGGCAGTAAAGTTCCTTATCGTATGCGGGCAATGCATCAATAAAATCAATCTGCTCGGGAATGTCGGAAAGCTTTTCCGTACGCTTTTGCAAGACCTCGCTCAAAAGCTCCAAATCCGCATCCACGTGGATACATTCTTTATAATAAGGCATTGCCTTTTCGTGGAATGCCTCGGGCGAGAGTGCGCGGATATACTCGCCGTTTAACCAGTTCAGCTTATCAATATCGAAAATAGCGGGGGATTTACTGATGCCCTTAACATCAAAAAGACGAATCATATCGTCAAGACTCATAATTTCCTGCGTGTCCCCCGGGCTCCAGCCTAAAAGTGCAATATAGTTTAAAACAGCCTCTTTTAAGTAGCCCTTGTCCACGAAATCCGCGTAGGACGCATCGCCTTCGCGCTTTGAAAGCTTGCGATGGGCGTCCTTCATGATTGCCGAGCAATGGATATACTCGGGGATTTCCCAGCCGAACGCCTCGTACAAAAGGTTATATTTCGGCGTAGAGGAAAGATATTCGCTGCCGCGCACCACATGCGTAATCTGCATGAGATGGTCGTCGATGACATTTGCAAAATTATAAGTAGGCATGCCGTCGCTTTTTAAAAGCACGTTATCGTCGAGCGTTTCATTCGGCGCAGAAACCTTGCCGAATACCGCATCCTCAAATGTGGTTACGCCCTCTCTCGGAATTTTCTGGCGGATAACGTACGGCTCACCCGCCGCGATGCGTGCCGCAATTTCCTCTTTGGAAAGCGAGGCACAACGTCCGTCATACTTAGACGGAATTTTGAGCGCCTCCTGCTTTTGTCTTAATTCGTCAAGACGCTCCTTCGTGCAAAAGCAGTAGTACGCGCCGCCGCGCTCCACAAGCTCCTCTGCGTATTTTCTATAGATATCCATGCGCTCACTTTGCACATAGGGGCCGAAATCGCCGCCGATATCGGGGCCTTCGTCATGCACAAGCCCCGTTTCCGCCATGGTGCGGAAGATAAGGTCTACGGCACCGTCTACATACCGTTCGCGGTCTGTATCCTCAATACGAAGAATAAAATCTCCACCTTTGGATTTTGCCAGAAGATAGGCATAGAGTGCCGTGCGGAGATTGCCAATGTGCATATATCCCGTCGGACTCGGCGCAAAGCGCGTTCTTACTTTTGTCATGATTTTTATTCCTTTCTATTTGTCGGTCAGAAGCTTACGAAGCTCCTGCATAAATGTGTTTATATCCTTAAACTGGCGGTATACGGACGCAAAGCGTACATACGCCACCTCGTCGATATTCTTAAGTTGTTCCATTACAAGCTCGCCGATTTTTGCAGAGGTTACCTCGCGGTCAAGCGAATTTTGGATGATGTTTTCAATCATATACGTCATGTTTTCCATCACCTCAAAGGGGACAGGGCGTTTTTCGCACGCCTTTACAATGCCGCGCAAAAGCTTTTCTCTGTCAAACGGCTCGCGGCACTTATCCTTTTTAATGACCATGATGGGCACACCCTCCACCTTTTCATAGGTGGTAAAGCGTTTTTGACAGCCGAGGCATTGCCGTCTTCTTCGGATGGCTGTATCATCCTCCGTGGGTCTTGAGTCTAATACTTTACTGTCCAAGGCGTCACAGTACGGACATTTCAATGAAACCCCTCCTTACAGATCCAGCTTATCAATACGCGTTTTGTGTCTGCCGCCCGCAAAGGACGCATCCAGCCATGCATCCACGCAGGATGCCGCCAAGACCTCACCTGTCACTCTGCCGCCAAAGCAGAGAATATTGGCGTTATTATGTTCCTTTGTAAGGCTTGCCGAGCAAGGCTCGGATACGAGCGCCGCGCGAATACCGCGGTGGCGATTGGCCGCAATGGAAATGCCGATGCCTGTGCCGCAGCAGAGGATTCCCTTTTCGCATCTGCCCTCTAAAATTTCTGCCACCGCTTTGTTTGCAATGTCAGGATAGTCGCAGCTTTCGCCGCCGCAGCCGACGTCAATATACTCGATACCGCGTTCTTCCAAATGTTTTTTCAAAAACTCCTTTAACGTATAACCGCCGTGGTCACTTCCAATTACGAACATATTATATATCCCCTTTCAAATGTTTTTCATTCCATTCTCGCTCCGCCTGTGCGAGCCTTAAATAAATCGGTGCTGCCGCATGGACGGATACGGCTTTTACTGCCGTGGCCGCCATCGCCACGCTCGATGCGCGATGATGCGTAAGATGCGGCGGTGCAAAGCATGCACGTGCACCCATTTTTTCTGAAATTGTCTGTCGATGCACCTCTGTGCCGTCACCGACAAAGAGCGCTGTTTCTGTTTCCTCCAAAAGGTCTAAAAGCGGCATGGCGCGCATGGGTACGATTTCCTTTGGCACACCGCCTTCTATTTTATATGTCGCCGTATAGACTTCGCCGCGGCGTGCATCCATAATCGGAACAACGATTTGTCCCTCCGCCGCCGAAACGTTATAGGCAAGGGATAAAAGCGAGGATACGGGCGCAATTTTTTTATCCGCACCGAGCGCTAAGCCCTTTGCCGTTCCAAGGCCGATGCGTATGCCCGTAAAGGAGCCGGGGCCTGCATCCACACCGATTACATCCATATCCGCTACTGTTTTTCCTGCCTTTCCAAGCACGGTATCCACAGCCTCCATCAAGGTCACGGAATGTGTAAGTCCATTATTTAAAAAGCTTTCCGCCAAAAGCACGCCGTTACAAAAAACCGCAGCGCCTGCAGATTTTGCCGCACTTTCAATTGCCAGAATATTCAAGTTTACCAAATCCTTTAATTTCCATATATGGGCAATACAATCCGCACCTTTGTGCCCTTGCCCTTTTTGCTTTGAATCACAATACGGCCGCCGTGTGCTTCCACAATCTCCCTCGCAATCGCAAGACCCAGCCCCGTGCCGCCCATTTTGCGGCTTCGCGCCTTATCCACGCGATAAAAACGCTCAAAGATTCGCGGCAAATCCGCTTCGGGAATCCCGATACCCGTATCCGTAACCGTAACGATGGCTTCCGATACATTTGCCGTGCAGGTGACCGTAATCGAGCCGTGCGCGGGTGTATATTTGATTGCGTTGGAAACAATGTTTACAATAACCTGTTCGATGCGGTCCGCATCGCCGTTTACAGGCGGAAGGTCTGTCGCTTCGTTGTTATATATAAGTGTTTGGCCGTTCTTTTCTGCTTCAATGGTCAATCGCTGCACCACATCGCCGACAATTTTCGGTAAGGGGAACGGCTCTTTTTGGAGGTTATGGCCGTAGTCAAACTGCGAAAGCGCCAAAAGGTCCCGCACAATGCGCGCCATTCTGTCCGCCTCACTGTTGATAACGCCTAAGAAATTGTGCTCCATGGAATCCATTTCTACTGTCCCCATCAGCGTTTCGGCGTAGCTTTTGATATTGGTCAGCGGCGTCCTTAGCTCATGTGACACATTCGCGACAAATTCGCGGCGTGATTTTTCCATGCGCTCCTGCTCGGTAATATCCTGAAAAACCGCCACAACGCCCTCTGCCATGCCTTTTCGCGGCGTTAAGAGTGCAAAGTAGGCGCGCAGATGTCTCTCGCCAAAGCGGATAATTTTTTCCACCGTTTTGTCCTGCTCGAGATACAAAAGCGCATTTATGGTGATGCCCGCCTCAAGGCGCGCAAACAAAGCATCAAACGGCTCCCCCGCCTCAGAAAGCTCCAGCATTGCCTGCGCGGCAGGATTTATGTGCATCACGCTGCCGTCACGATAAAACGCCATAACGCCGTCCGTCATGTATGCCAAAATGGTTTCCACCTTTGTTTTTTCCGTCACAATATCGGCTAAGGAACGCTTTAAATCCGACGCCATGGTGTTAAAGGAAGCCGTAAGCTGGCCAATCTCGTCCTCACTGGTGGCCGTCAATTTATTATCAAAATCGCCTGCGGCAATTTTCTCCGCACGCTTTTTAAGGTTTGCAATCGGCGCAATAATGGTGCGGGACATCATAAGCCCCAGTAGCACCGATAACGCGATACCCAGCAGAAGCCCCCATGCAATAATGGAAAAAACATTCTCCATAATCCCGTAGAGTTCATCCTTGGTATCGCTGATATACAAAATATATCCGTCCGCACGCTCGGGGTTTATGGGAAAAGCGTAGTCCATTGCCTCGCTGCGGCGGTCCATCGCGTTGCCGACAGCGCCGCCCATCGCCGTCAAAACATTTTGCGTGGCATCCACGCTCGTCTTGCCGTCGGGCGCATAAACCACGCTGCCTGTGCGGCGATTTAAGATGTAATAGTTTCGGTACGAGTCGATACCGATACGCCCCACGTGCGCATCCAGTATCGTTCGCAGGCTTTCAATGGGTGCATCGGCCGCTGCCGCGGTGCGAAGCTGGCCCGCAAAGCCTTCCGTAAATACAATCGTTTCCATTTGCGTGCGGAATTCATCATGGTAATAGCCGCTGATACGATTTAATAAAAACGTACCCACCACCACCATGACGGATAAAACCAGCAAAATAAAAACTGTCAGTATCTTCCATTGAATACTTTTAAACATCAATCCACCTTCAAGTAGTACCCGACACCGCGCTTTGTCATAATATGCCGTGGCATGGCAGGGTCATCCTCAATTTTTTCGCGAAGACGGCGCACCGTAACGTCCACCGTGCGTACATCGCCGTAGTATTCATAGCCCCAAACCTCTTCCAAAAGGCTCTCACGCGTAAAAATACGCCCGGGGCTTTGTGCCAGAAATTTAATAAGCTCAAATTCACGTAAGGTCAAATCAATGGTCTTGCCGCCCTTGGTGATTTCATAACGCTCGCAGAGAATGCAAAAATCGCCGAAGCGAATCATATCGCCCGTCTCGCGATCCGGCTCTGTGCGCCTTAAGTTCGCCTTCACGCGTGCCATAAGCTCGCGCACGCCAAAGGGCTTTGTGATATAATCATCCGCGCCCATCTCAAGGCCCAAAACCTTGTCCAGCTCCTCGCCGCGCGCCGTCAGCATTAGAATCGGCACGGCGGATTTTTCGCGCACACGGCGGCAGACGTCATACCCATCCATTTTCGGCAGCATTACGTCCAAAAGAATTAAATCGGGTGCTTTTGTAAGTGCAAGCGTAAGGCCCTCCTCACCATCAAGCGCATAGATAACCTTATAGCCTTCTTTTTCAAGATTAAACTTCAATATGTCCACAATCGGTTTTTCATCTTCGATAATCAGTATAAGCCGCTGCATTTTATATCACCTCTATCATATTATACAATAATTTTTGTATAGAATCAACTGTTTTTTATATTTTATTCCATAAAATTCCTTTCACATTGACTTTTTTGCATAAACATGGTATAATAATTTCATCGGAGATGAAATCGTCGATATGAATTCTAACGAATTCTCGATATGTTCCTGTAGGAACTCGATATGTGCTTCGCACTCGATATGTCGCTGTCGCGACGAGAATTCATATCATATCGAGTTTGACCGAAGGGAAAACATATCGATTTTACGAAGTAAAAATATCGAGCAATCGAAGATTGCATATCGACAAAAGGAGAAATAAATGGAACAGTTATTTTCGGCCGTACAGAAGCCGACGCGCTACACGGGCGGCGAATTCGGCGCCGTTTACAAAAACCCCGAAGATGTCAAAATACGATTTGCCCTTTGTTTTCCCGACCTTTATGAGGTCGGCATGAGTCATCTTGGCATGCGGATTTTATATCATCTGCAAAACGAGCGTCCCGATACATGGTGCGAACGCGCCTTTATGCCGTGGGACGATATGATTGAAGAAATGGAAAAGCGGCATATTCCGCTTTTTGCCCTGGAAAGCCGTGCCCCCTTGTCTTCCTTTGACCTGCTCGGTTTTTCGCTCCAATATGAAATGAGCTATACGAACGTGCTTGCCATGCTTCGCCTTTCGGGCATCCCGCTTTATTCTAAGGACAGGCAGGACGCGTTCCCCTTCGTCTTTGCGGGCGGCTCCTGCGCTTTAAATCCCGAGCCGATGGCAGATTTTA
>JAZNLF010000012.1:0-2707 GCA_045578945.1 Clostridia bacterium
GACATAAGCCAAAGTGTTTTGACCTGTGGATATTGATAGATACGCTCAGCGATTTTATCAAATCCTTCACCGCGTTGCGGCGTGACGCGAAGCTCAATAAACGCTGTCACACGATTAAATTCAGTTTTTTCCCAATCAATCAATGTTTGGTAGCCGACAATAACGCCTTCCTTCTCAAGCTTTGCAATAGATTTTTTGACGTCCTTTACAGTTCGGCCGAGCATGGATGCGATTTGCTCAGGCGTTGCATGACTGTTCTTCTCTAAAATTGAAAGTATTTGTTTCATCTGCATTCACTCCTTAGCGTTATATTATATGGGAAAGCAGAAAATAATGCAACAAAAATTTTTGGGGAAGAAGTGAATTGTAGAAAAATTATTTATGAATCAAAGTGTAAAAAGATAAAAATAGTGCAAATATTTCTGTTTGATAAAGCTTTAACAAAAATATTTGCACATCATTCGGTGGAAATCAATAAGAAAAATGTATTTTCATTTAGCGATGCAGGAACTTCGTCCATTTTGGAATAGAAAGTGCGCAGAAAAGCGTACCTATCAAGGCACATATGAGCCAAGCTGTGAGCGTACTTTCCCATCCAAAATGTTCTGAAATTGCGCCGACACCATAAGTCGAAAGCGCACTACCGAGATAAGTGAAGGCATTGAGCACGCCTGTCAGCGTAGATACTTTACCATATTTTACAAAATTAGCAGGAACTGCCGTTATCATCATTAAATTTGTACCGAACATAGCGGATGTAATAAGCGTTGCACTCACAAGCGAAACGATAAGGTTGGCACTGAAAAATATACGAATTATAATTGTGCCAATCAGCGCGAGAACATAGAAAAAAGTGGAAGTTATCGCTTCATTCCTGAAAATATGATTATTTACAAAGGATGCAACGTAGAGACTCAGCATACTAAATACAGGTAAAATAACAGTAGTCAGAATTGCACTTACACTGCCAAGATCATAGTTTTCCATTATAAAAGTGGGCATCCATGCAGTTATACTGTCTTTTAATATACCATGGAACAAAATAGCAACAATCATAAGATACACACCCGCCTGGCGTATAAATCGAAAAGATAAAACTGTATCATCACCTGTGCTTTTTTCTTCCTCTTCCTCTATTCCGTAAAGTCTGCGGTTTTTATCGACATACGAAATGCCATAGCTCCATACAATTGCCAAAACAATGCATATAACACCTGCTGCAACAAAAATCAACTTCCAACCAGAAATGAGAATACAAAGCGGTGTTATCAGGTATGCGGCAATTGTACCGGCGGTGGAAGAGGTTGAAACACGAACGCACATTTTGGGTAAATCCTCTTTTGTATAGCATTCCGCAAAGATGCGAAGCATCGGAGGCCAAAGCATAGCCTGCACAAATCCGTTAATGCACCATATAATCAGTAACATGCTTGCAGAAGTAAAAAAAGGCATCAAAAAATTACAGATACCTGTGCCAATTAAGCCGACCAACATAACCATGTTTGGACGAAATTTATCGCCTAAAATGCCTGCAACAATCTGTCCGATGGCATATGTAACAAATGCACCCGTACTGATAAGTCCTGCAGATGATTTTCCTAATACGCCTTCATTTATTATTTCAGCCATAACAGCACCATAATTAAGGCGTGCCAAATAACCTGCAAAGTAAACGGCCCATGCGAGAAGCAAAAGTACATTTTTCGTTTTTGTATCTTTAATTTTCAGCATTTTTTTACCTCCTAACACATGGTGCATTATACCATGCAGTACTTTTTTTGTCAAGTGGACATTGACAGTATATAGCTTTTTTGTTATACTTTTTAAAGGAGGCGATTCGATGGACGAAAGACAACGACTTATCAATATGACAATCTTTGAAGAAGAACTCTACAAAGAGGGATATTGCGCTATTGCGGGGGTAGATGAAGCCGGGAGAGGGCCACTTGCAGGCGATGTATATGCGGCGGCAGTCATTTTACCACATGGCTTTTTGCCCGAGGGCTTGGATGATTCCAAAAAGCTAAGCGAGAAGAAAAGGGATGCTTTATACGATAGAATCACCCAAAATGCAATTGCCTATGCGGTTGGTACCGCAACAGCAGAAGAAATTGATACGATTAATATTTTAAACGCCACGCATCTTGCAATGTATCGCGCACTTATGGGCCTATCTGTTAAGGCGGATTATGCACTCATTGATGGAAATCCCGTAAAAGGGATTACTTTGCCGCATAAATGCATTGTAAAAGGGGACAGCCTTAGTTTGTCGATTGCAGCCGCATCTATTATTGCGAAGGTTTCGCGAGACAGATATATGGTAAAGCTTGATGAATTGTATCCTGGATATGGATTTTCTACGCATAAAGGATATGGCACGAAGGCGCATAAAGAGGCGGTTTTCAAAAAAGGGCCATGTCCCGAACACAGAAAATCATTTTTGAAAAAATGGTACGGTGATGCAGAGTGAGAGAAATCGGTAACAAGGCAGAGGCGGCGGTTGCAAAATTTTTGCATCAGCGCGGCTATAAAATTTTGGAAAGAAATTTTGCATGTAAGTTTGGAGAGATTGATATTATTGCCGAAAAAGATGAATACCTTGTATTTGTAGAGGTGAAAATGCGCCGTACAGAAGCGTACGGTGGCGGTGCCGCTGCGGTTACAAAGTCCAAACAACAAAAAATTAAAAAGACGGCTATGTTGTACC
>JAZNLF010000013.1:0-1789 GCA_045578945.1 Clostridia bacterium
TCAATATCCCAATAATGAAATTATTTTTTGCGGTCTGCGCTGTTTTTAAAGCCCTTTTATCAGACGGTGTATGTGGATGCTGACGTGTTCCCGCCGTGTCCCGTCCAATTCGTGTGGAAGAACTCGCCTCTTTCTTTATCAAGACGCTCATAGGTATGTGCACCAAAATAGTCACGCTGTGCCTGCAGAAGGTTTGCGGGCAATTTCTCGCAGCGGTAGCCATCATAGTAGTTTAACGCCGTTGTCATGGCAGGTGCGGGGATACCATTCATCATAGCGGCCGCGCAAACACGGCGCCAGCCTGCCTGAGCCTTATCAATAATGTTCTTAAAGTACGGATCTAAGAGAAGGTTTGTAAGTGCAGGGTTTTTGTCAAACGCTTCTTTGATATTGCCGAGGAATACGCTGCGGATAATGCAGCCGCCGCGCCACATCAGGGCAATGCCGCCGTAATTGAGGTTCCAGCCGTAGGTCGAGGCAGCGCTGCGCATCAAGGTGTAGCCCTGTGCGTAGGAAACAATCTTTGCGGCAAAGAGTGCGTCTTTAATATCTTTAATGAACGCGTCACGGTCACCCTCAAACTTCGGTGTGGGGCCTGAAAGCACCTTGGAAGCTTCCACGCGCTCTTCCTTAATTGCGCTGAGGCAACGGGAGAATACGGCTTCACCAATGAGCGTCAGCGGTACGCCTTCATCAAGGGCTGCAATGCCTGTCCATTTGCCTGTGCCCTTTTGGCCTGCCGTGTCGAGAATTTTGTCTACAATCGGAGCGCCGTCTTCGTCCTTATATGCCAAAATGTCTTTTGTGATTTCGATAAGGTAGCTGTCAAGCTCTTCTTCGTTCCATTTTGCAAAAACTTCATGCATTTCGTCTGCATTCATGCCGAGGTAATCGCGCATAATCTGGTAAGCTTCGCAAATAAGCTGCATATCGCCGTATTCGATGCCGTTATGCACCATTTTTACAAAGTGGCCTGCGCCGCCTTCGCCAACCCAGTCGCAGCAGGGGGCATCGCCCTCAACCTTTGCACAGATCGCCTGAAAAATCGGCTTTACATACGGCCATGCCGCGGGAGAACCGCCGGGCATCATGCTCGGGCCTTTCAAAGCGCCTTCTTCACCGCCCGACACGCCTGTGCCGACGTACAAAAGGCCTTTTCCTTCTACATATTCACAGCGGCGAATCGTGTCAGGGAAATGCGAGTTGCCGCCGTCGATAATAATATCGCCTTCTTCAAGATAGGGGAGGAGCTGCTCGATAATATTGTCAACCGCCTGCCCTGCTTTTACCATCATCATAACCTTGCGGGGCTTTGCGAGGTTTTGGCAAAGCTCTTCGAGGGAATATGTGCCGATGATATTTTTGCCCTTTGCACGCCCTTCCACAAAGTTTTTCACTTTATCGGCAGTACGATTATAAACTGCAACGGTAAAGCCCTTGCTTTCCATATTCATAACGAGGTTTTCACCCATAACCGCAAGGCCGACAAGACCGATATCGGCTTTTTTCATTTATATCATTCCTTCCAACTTATAATTTGGTTTCAGTATACCAAAAACCGCCAATTTTGTCAACGGCTTTGCGGGATTTTGTATAAAAACTTTTGGCGCGGGAGATACTTTCGGGAGGAGGTGGAATTATATGACAATACGGCGTTATATTAACGGAAAAGAGGCTAAATCCATAGAAAAAACCGTGGTGGAAAACGAGGCAGTGCGCGCGGCGATGCGCGCAGTAAACCGCCGCATCAAAGAGGAAAGGGAAAAGAAGGCGTGAAGCATGCGGCAAT
>JAZNLF010000014.1:0-4630 GCA_045578945.1 Clostridia bacterium
AAGGCAATACCACTACGAAGTAATATCACTTGCCGAAGGCAAATACCACTCGCCTGACAGGGCGAATAAAACTGCCGAGTGTCCTTAAGGACACTCGGCATACTCTGCGCCATTTTTAAAGCGCCACTACCACTACCGAATGCGGCGGGACTCAAGATAGTACCTTTTTTCGTGCGCCTCTCCCATGGAGAATGTCTTCCGCGGCAACGCCCCGTCCGCCAAAACCGTATCAAACAAAAGATTTTTATCCATTTTCGGCAGTAAAATCCCGAGATTTCCTTCTTCCTCGCCAAGCCGTTTTGTCACATCCGCGCCATGAATATAGTCGATTTTCACGCCCTTTGTATCCAAAAAGCGCTGCAATGTGCCGACCTCGAGGGGTGAAAGCGGCTTATCAATCACAACATCGCCCTCGCCCGCGGCAGAAAAATAATGAAACGTCTGCTTCGGCAGGCTGCTGTCCCCGTTTTGGGCGCAATACACCTGAAATTCCGCCAAAAGTGCTTCCGCGTCCGTATCAAAAATCACGCGATGAATCGGCTCGAACTCCAGCGCCTCGTCATGCAAATTCACAAGCTCCGCCAGGGCATACCGCGCAGGATGCGCCATTGCCTTTTCCGCGCCAATCTCCTTCTTTAATTTCTCGTAGCAAGCCTTTGCCGTGGCAAGGGAATGGTTGCCGTCCCCGACCGCTAAGATAAACGGCGCTTTTTCGGGATGGCGCGCGGCAAAATCATCAGAAAGTGACGCGATGGCCGCCTGCACACGTATTTTTTCTTCCGCATTTAAAAGATAGCCCACAATATGGCCGCCGTTTTTCATAAGCTCGAAGTCATAGAGCTTTTCGCAGTTTTCCACATTTATTTTTTCAAGGATTCTTTTTTCTCTGTCGTCCGCCAAAAGCATGACGTGCGGCAATTCAAGCGTTGCCGCCTCGCGCACACGCATCCGCGGCGGAATTCTCTCCAAAACCGTGCCCTCCGTTGCGCGGACAAGCGGCTCGGCACCTTTTTCATATTCGTAGCATTCCAAATCCACCGCGCCGATAAGGCCGCGGCGCACTCTGCCGCCCGAAAGGGTGCGCTCTATGTAGAAAAAGCTGTCGGGATACGTCACCATGTCGGGCAAATATGCGCGCATGGCCGCGTGAATTTCGCGGATTTTCTCCGCCTCGCCCTCCTTTTCAAGATACACCTCAGGCAATGTAAGGCGCAGGGTAGAGGGCGCGTCACCCACAATGGCGTCCACGCTCTCCCAGTACTCGGGCTCGGACGTGTACTGGTCACACGCCACAACACTCCATTTTGTCAGGTCTGCATTTTTGGGCAGGCAAATATCAGCTTTTGTAAACATTCTTATCCCTCTTTCTCTAATTTCCATTGTCCTATGTTTCTGTATAGCTTTGAGCATGCAGGCCGCCCGATGCCCGTAAGGCGCGGGGAATGTACGAGCGCGCCGTCTAAAAAGCAAATCCCTAAAAAGGGTAAATCCCGCAAAAATACATCCTCAAAGCTTTTATACGCGTTTTCGATTTCTGCATCCGCCGTCGCATAGCCGAGTGCGGAAAGCGCCGCATCCATCTCGCTTGACGTGTAGCCGTCTGCCGCCACCTTCCCTTCGCCGAGCAAAAAGTCGTAGCTTAAATCCTGCGAAAAGCGGCAGCCGCCGACGTACATATCATAATCCCCTTCAAAAATCCGCGTCTGATATTCTTCAAACGGTACCGTTTCTACATACGCACGGATGCCGACGTTGCCGAGCATCTGCACCATCGCCACGGCATATTTTTTGCGATATTCATTTTCCTCATTGACTAAAATGGACAAGGAAAGGCCGATTTTGCCGCCATCCTCGGTGGCTTTTGTCATCACGCCGTTTTCCTCGGCATAGCCGTCCTCATATAAAAGTGCTTTTGCCTTTTCCGTGTTAAACTGCTTTTTATCCGCCTCGTCCCCGATGTAGAGGTACGAAGTGGGGGGGACGGGAACGCAAACAGGCGTGCCGTACCCTAAATACGCATCTTCAATCAGCTTTTCGCGGTTGATTGCGTGGGAAATTGCGTAGCGCACGCGATAGGATGCCAGATGCATATTCCGAAAGTTTGTGCCGACGTATTCGTACTGCAGCGTCGGATATTTTGTAATTTCCATATTTGTGCCCGCGGAAATGCCGCCGATACCCTCAAGTGACGCGGTTGCCGCCGTCACCTCGCCGATTCTGACCATGCTCGCCTCGTCGGACGCGCGCTCCAAAAACTTAACCGTAATTTCCTCCGTTTGGGGCATTTCGGACAAACGCCAGCTTTCATTTTTCGTCAGCGTCAGGCTCTTTTGCGGCGCGTAAGACGCCAATTTATATTGTCCCGTGCCGACCGCATTCGTCTCCAAATCCGACCGATGGGACGGAATGATGGGAAAATCCAAAAGATTTAAAACTGTCACATGCGGCTTTGTCAGTACAATGTCAAAATGCAGCATGTCCAAAACGCGCACATCCGAGATATAGGCAAGGCGGTCATAGTAAATCCCCTCAGGGCCGATTTCGCGGATGGTGTTTATCGTGTGTGCCACGTCCGCGGCCGTAAACGCCGCCCCGTCATGCCATAAAACGCCGCTTCGGAGCGTGAAAGAAATCGTCTTTCTGTCCGCGGATACGCTGCAGCTTTCGGCAAGGTAGGGGACAGGATGCATCTCTCTGTCCACATACACAAGGCTGTCGTAGATAAGGTCAAAAATCAAAACATTGGAGCTAAGCTTTGTCTTTAGGGGATGCAAGGATGCGGGCGCATGCATCGCCAGCGTAAAATGCGCCGCATTTTGGCTTTCTCCCGCGGGCGTATCGCTCCCTTTTGGCGCACAGCCGCATATAAGCAAAAGAAATGCTAAATAGAGCACCGTTATTTTTTTCAGCATGTCACCCTCCTCGGTACGATAAAGCACGCACCATTTTTCTATTCCTCGTCCTTTTGGCTGCATTTCTCCGCCATTTCCATCAGGCGCCGCATCCTGTGATTGATGCCCGATTTGGAAACGCCGAGCATGTTGCCAAGCTCCGTCATGGTTGCCTCGGGGTTTTCCGTCCGTGCCCGCGCCGTTTCCTGCAAGGCAGGCAAAAGCGTCTCAAATCGCCCGCTTTTTTCGAGGCACGTGATGGCGCGAATCTGCTCCATTGCAGCATCAATCGCCTTGTCCATATTCGCGGTTTCGCAGTTGATTTTTCGATTTACGCGGTTTCGCGTTTCCTTTAAAATCCGCACATTCATAAGCTCCATGTAGGATTTATGTGCGCCGATAATATTTAAAATATCCCCGATTTCCTCGCTGTTTTTAAAGTATACCACATAGCTTGTTTTTCGCTGCACCGTTTTCGCGCCGATGTCAAATTCCGCAAAAAGTGCTTCCACGTCCGCCGCGAGGGCAGGGGATGGCGTTGAATACTCAAGGTGGTATTCCTTTTCGGGGTTTGTGACCGAGCCGCCGCCCAAAAATGCACCGCGTAAAAACGCTCTGCGGCAGCAAGCACTCTCAAAATATGCCTGCGGCACGCGGCGAAGAAGCGTATCGCCCTCGCCCCGCTGTCCCGTCGCCTCCAAAACGCGGCATACTTCTTCCGTGCCACAAACCGTAATGCCGTAAGCGTTGCCGCCGCCTGCACGGCTGTGGTTTTGGGAAAGCGTGCCCGAAAGGCCGAAAAATTGCTTCATGAGCGAAAAACAGCGCCGTGCGGTCGCCGTATTTTCGGTTGATATTTTAAGGCAGAGCGTATCTGCCTCCTTATAAATTGTACCGCCAAAGCACATAATGCCGCTGATTTCCGCCGCGGTACAACATTCTTTTTTATTATCTATCCGTAAAAGCTCACTTTTTATTCCCGATGCAAATGACATCTTTTACTCCTTCTTAAACGATACTACCCTCTTTTTGCTTTAAAAACTCCATAATTGCTGCGGCAAGGCGTGCGGAATCATGGCGTGCCAGACTGCCGCTTCGATTGGTAAGGTCATACGGCAAAAGACGAATGCCGCTTCTTTCAATCCGCGCCTTATCCACAAAAACAGGCCCTACGCCGTCTTTTCTGTAGCGCGCTAAAACTGCATCGTCAATTTTGCCTGTATTGACGATGCAATGCGTAATCACGCCTTCGCCTGCATGCTTATGTATGGCTTCTATATGGTCAAATACCGTGTAGCCTTCCGTTTCAACGGGTTGCCCCATCACGTTCGCAACGTAAATTTTTACCGCGCGACTCTCTCGCACCGCATCGGCAACGCCGTCCACCAAAAAGTTCGGGATAATGCTTGTATAAAGACTTCCCGGCCCTAAAATAATGGCATCCGCGTTTTGGATACTCTCCAAAACTTCTTTGGTCGGTTTTGCCTTCTCTGGCATTAAATGCACACTTTCAATGTGGCAATTCCGCGGCAATTTTGCCTCGCCGATGTTGGATTCTCCCATAATTTTCGTGCCGTCCGAGAAGGTCGCGTACATGTAAACATTCTCCGTCGTTACAGGCAAAACGCGCCCCCTTATGGACAAAACCTCGCCCACGCGGCGAATGGCCTCCTCAAAATTGCCCGCGATGCCGTCCATCGCCGCAATTATGAGATTCCCTGCGCTTTGGCCTTTGAGGC
>JAZNLF010000015.1:0-12232 GCA_045578945.1 Clostridia bacterium
CTGACGCCCTTTGGGGCCCGACAAGTTGAAAGGCTTCAAAAAGAAGAGATTTTAGGCAATAGGGGTTCGAGCCTTACTGCACTTTAGCGAAGGACTAAGTCCTCGCCGAACCATTCCTTGGAAATTTCTGCTGCTTTACCGTTTGCAATAACTTCCTGCATTGCAGCATCCACTTTCTCTGTTAAAGCGTTGTCACCCTTACGCATACCGATTACATAGTAATCCTCACCGAAATCTTCTTCAGCGAAAGCGTATGTGTCAGCCTTTACAGTCGCTTTGTATTTGCCTGCAACCTTGTCGATAATAACGGCATCAAGTCTGCCTGTGTCAAGGTCCATAACTGCTTCGTCGTAGGATTCGTATTCAGCAAGGCCGTCCACGATATCGCCGTAGATAGCGTCAGCCTTTACAACCTCAAGTGCTGCGCTGTCAACCTGAACACCGATATTCTTGCCTGCAAGGTCTTCCTTATTCTTAAGTTCGGAATCCTTTAAGGTCATGATAACGATAGAGTTATTGAAGTAGGGCTTTGAAAGATTCATGCCTTCTTCTCTCTCGGGTGTTTTGCTCATGCCGTTCCAGATAAGGTCAATTTTCTTGCCTTCGAGTTCCATTTCCTTCGCATCCCAGACAATGGGCTTAAATTCAACGGCTACACCTAAAACTTCACCGACTGCATTTGCAAGGTCGATATCAAAGCCTACAAGCTCGCCTGCCTCTGTGCGAAAGCCCATCGGTGCGAATGTGTCATCAAGACCGACAACGATTTTGCCGTTTGCCTTTACATAGTCCCAGGAAGCATCCGCGCTCGGTGCTTCTGTCGGCTGTACCTCTGCCGGTTTTTTACCGCATGCACAAACTGCAAACAACATGGTGAGTGCCAATAAGGCGCAAAGAATTTTTTTCATTTAAAAACATCTCCTATATATAGATTGTAATATTATGATAACACTTTAGCGTGCTAAAGTCAAGCTTTTTTTATTTTTTCTGAGAAATTATAAAAAAATGGCATCAGAATGGGTTTTACGCCTTCTGATACCACCTTATTTTGTATCCAGTTTTCTTATCACATGGCCATTTTCCGTAAACTCTATCTCCCAATCACAGATATCGAGCGCCGCGGGGCGATGCGTTACGATTAAAACTGTCTTGTCCGTCATCGTGCGCAAATTCTGTAAAACGGCAGCCTCTGTTTCCTCATCCAGTGCGCTGGTACATTCGTCCAAAAGGAGAATCGGGCGGTCTGAGAAGATAGCGCGCGCAATCATGAGTCTTTGCAATTGCCCCTGGGAAAGGCCCGCGCCATGCTCCCCAAGCATTGTATCGAGTCCGTTTTCGAGATCATTTACAAATCCGTCCGCACATGCGATTTTGAGTGCATTTTGCAAGGCATCCTCGTCCTTTGCACGCGTTTTATCAAAAAACACAATGCTCTCGCGCACAGTACCACTTATGAGATGATGTACCTGCGGCACATATGCAAAAAGGCGTTGCCACTTTGTGGTAAGAGCTTCTTTTTGTGCCCCGAAGCTTATGTAGCGCTCCCCCTCGTTTTGTGTATATAAACATAAAATAAGCTTTAAAAGCGTGCTTTTCCCTGCGCCGCTCGTTCCCGTAAGCGCAACATATTCGCCCTTTTTTACGGAGAAATTCAGGTCCTTAAATACAACTGTTTCATTGCCGCCTTCTACCGCTTCGCCATCATTTTGTATGGGGGCGGCATATGTAAAGCCGACATGTGAAAGACCGATTTCCGTAAGTTCCTCTTTATATACTCTAAATACTTCCTCTGCCGACAGAGGCGCTATCGTTTTCTCGAATTTTTCCGCCTCCATAATACGTTCCGCGCTTGCAAGCATTGTATAAAAATGCGTGCTGATACCGCCTAAGTTTGCAAACGGCGCTTGCACTTGGGTGATAAGCTGCATCATCGCCACAAAATCGCCGTAGCTGACCGTTCCGCTTTGTATGCCGACCGCGAAAAACCAAATCGCACAAAGCATGACGCCATATACAAGAATGTTCAGCCCCATGCGGCTGGCATTGAAAAAGTCATTTCTTTTCATGCGTGCCTTGTAATGCGCGTGCAGCTTTTCGTCCGCACTCGAAAGCGTATTTTCCTGTATGGCATAGGCGCGCTGTGTGGGCAACCCCGAAAGCACTTCTAAAAAGAAAACGCTGATGCGCCCGTTTTTTTCCTGCACGCGCTTTTGCAGACGTATGTGTATACGGCGTGCAAAGAAGGAGCCAAACCCCAAAAGAAGGCCGCCGGGTAAAAACAGATAACAAAAACGCGGCTCTTGCGATACAAGTACAAAGAGCGCAAAAACTAACCTTAAAACTGTGCCGACCGCATTCGGCAAAAGGCTGACGGCACTCGTTGCAACCCGCGTCACATCCGAAGTCAGGCGATTCATCCACTCTCCCGAATGTACGCCCGCGACCGACGCGTAATCCCGATACAAAAGCACAGAAAACAGCCTGCGACGCAAACTGTTTTCCAAAGATGCGGTCGCACTTTCTTCCACGCGGCGTATGCATGCAAGTATGCAGATTTGCGTCAAAATAACAACGCAAAGCGTCCATATGGCAAGCCGCAAAGACGCATCACCTTCCACCGCCGCATCCACAACGCGCCGAAGTCCCAAGGCGTAACCCACGCTCAAAGCGCTGCGAACAGTCTGCAATACTATAAGTGTTCCCACAAGATATTTACTTTTTCCCATTGCGCCAAATAGCCAGTGCAGCGCATCATGATTCCATTTGTTTTTCATGTTTCTTTATCCTTTTATAAAGTGCGTACAACATATGCCGCACAGGATATGAAAATAGCCAAAACCAAACATAGAGCTTATATAAAAAAGCATCTGTTTTGAATGTTTTGCCCCGTCGGTGAATCTCGCATACAACACCTAAAACCCATTCTGCAGGCACGGTTTCGTTTATATACTGATTATCCCCGCGCGTTATATATGCATCTTTCCCGACGCGAACAATGCGATGCATGATATACTTTCCGTTTGGCCTCTTATATAGCGGCAAATCGCCGCGCCCCAGGGCCCCATCGACGAGACGAATGACAACGAGCGTTTCTCTTGCATATAAAAGCGGCTGCATACTGGGGCCCACCGTAAAACGCGTAATCGTCTTCCCGCTTTTTAAGGCTTCCTCAATCGTCGTATTATGCATCGAGCATCCCGGCTTCTTTCATTTTTGCAAGCACTGCATGCACATCCTTTTCGAGCGTCTCGCGCGATACCGCGTACTCGCCCGAAAGCGCATCTACAATTGCTTCCTCGGTTGTGTCCGTCATAAGTAACTGGCAAATACGCGCCGTCGTTTCATTGCCGCGCATCATGCCATTAAATTTTTCACTTGCCTTGCCTGTAGCTACCACGATAGCCTCTCCGTCAATTTCGCGGAGCACAAAGCCTTCACAAAGCTTCATATATGTCAACTCCCTATTCTTCCTTATACGCAATTTCTCGCCAAACTGTTTCTGCCGCACTGTCCTCCATCGTCGTATACACGCGATAGCATGGTACAGTTTCCACCAGCGCGCCTATAAGTGCCAGAAGGTCTTCCCCATTCTGCACGCTGCGAAGCGTCTGATTCAATATATAGTACGCCGCTTCCGTGGGCAAAAGTCTTTCAACGCGTGTTGTTTCGCCACGTTCTAAAGCACAAATGGCGCCGCAAGGCACTGCTATATTTTTATGCAAATCGGTTTTGCCCGAAAAAGGGGTGCCGCAACAAAAAAACTGACCATCCTTCTGCCTTAAAAGCGGTTTGTCATCATTTATATAGGAAACACCCGAAAGTGTTTTTTTCCAAAGTAATGTGTGGGTGGATTTTCCCGTGCCTGAGGGCGCGGAAAAAAGATAGGCCCTCCCGTCCTTGGCGACGGCTGAAGCATGCAAAAGCACACCGCCGTGTGAAACTGCCTGTCGGTAAAACGCCATTCCCATCAGAATATACTCTAAGGTTTCTTCCGTAAGATGCGCCTGTCTGGCTTTCTGCTCCTCCCAATATAAAGGCGAGAGATTTATGCAAACGTCCGCCTCCGTATCATTTGACAAATACAGCTCCGCTTTACGGCGGAGCTTCGGATATTGGGGTGACATAGCTGTCCGAATTCCGCCAATATTATAGATGGGCAACTATGCCACCGCCTTTCATTTTCGTTATCCGATTTCCTCGGGGAAATCGGTGTCAACCTCAGTATCCCGATTGATGCGAAACATTTTTGTTATGGGCTGCAAGGGTTTTTCTGCGTCCCAAATCATGTAGCGAATTTCATGCTTTTCATTTTTCTGCAGTATGTCTACGCTTGTTTCCCAACATTGTTTTTCCACGCCGTCTACAACCTGATTTTTAGGGCCTTGCATCGTATCCAGCCTAAAATCAATGAGCATCGGCGCCGCACCGCTTATATCGTAGCGTGCAATATATATCTTGTAATTTGGTTCTACATATGTTTTCAAGTTTACATACACTTTTCCCGTTGGCTCATACAAAAACTTGCTCAACTGGAAATCATCCGCACCATATACTGTCGTAGCCGAGAGGCCACACAAAATCAATGTAACGATTAAAGCTTTCACCGCGTATTTATACAATTTCATCATCATCAATCTTCCTCAAAAAAATCAGGGAATTCGCTGATATCAAAGAAATTATCGCCGTCACCAATCGTTATGTCTCCAAGACTCGGGTCTGTCGGCTCACTCGGTGTAGAGGGCGTCGAGGGTGTTGAAGGCGTTGAAGGTGTTGAAGGTGTTGAAGGTGTTGAAGGTCTGGAAGGAGTAGACGGTTTTGTGGACGGCGCCGTAGGAGATGACGGGGTTTCTTCCTTGCCGCCTGTATCTTTTTGCCAAATGTTATACAAAATTTGCGCAAATTCCGCGCGTGTAATCTCCTTTTGCGGCAAAATGCGATTTTCATTGTCACCGCCGACGTAGCCTTTTTCATACATGGCACCAACTGCGCCGACTGCCCAGGACGCGACATCCGCCTTGTCCGCAAAATCAATTTCTTTTCCTTCCGTATTAAGGCCTTTTGCGCGTGCAACCGCAACCAAAATTTCCTGGCGTGTAATGGATGCCTCGGGTGCAAATGCAGTATAGCTTACACCTTTGAAAAAGCCCTTTTCCACAGCCTCCTTCACGGCCGAATGAAACCAATCCTCTACAAGAACATCCGAAAAGCCTGCAAATCTTTCCGTTTTCTCGCCTTCGAAAACACGTACCAAAATGGTTGCCGCCTGTGCACGTGTTAAGGATGCGTTCGGCCTTACAGTGTTATCCTCAGGGAATCCGTTTAAAATTTCATTTTCAATAGCATACGATAAAGCATTAAAGGACCAGTGCGTCGACTGGGGCATGTCCGAAAATGCAGCTTGCACTGCCATCGGAATCAGAAACAACCCAATTAAAAATAATGAACAAATTTTCTTTTTCATATTTTTTCCTCCGTCCCTTTATGAACATAATAGGCGGTTATAAAACCGCCTATTATCTTAAACTTATAAATCTTCAATGCCGCCCTCAATGATGTTATCGCCCTTTTCAATGGGCTCACTACTCTCGGTAAGAATAATCTCATCTTCTGCAAAAATAAGCATCTCAACAGAAGGTTCTAAATAATCTCTCAACATATTCTAATTCACTCCTCCAACATCTTTTACCCAAGATTTTATTGTCTCGTCAAGCTCCGAATACCCACTAAGATTGTTATCAATAATGTCCTTTGCAGTACCTCTTGCACTTGCAATTGCTGCCGTATCATCTGCAAAGCGATATCTTATATCACCATTTACTTTATACTTAATGTAACCGATTGCAACAAGGTCTGTTTCGTAGTGCTCCACATTTGCAAGACCTGTGATAACACCACCATACTGATAAATGTCGCCTGCCATTTTTGCTACATTCTGTGTCTTAATCTGAATAACCTTCTTAGTAGCATCGTCCAAAGCTGCCTCAAAGTCAGCCCCTGTAAATTCTGTCTTGTCCCCACCAAGTGTATCTTTCTTTGCAACCATGGTACCATATTCTTCAATAACGCCAGCTGTTGTCAAAGCATCAACTGTAGCTTTGTCAAACTTTGTGCTGAAGCGGATACCCTGCGAACCAAGTACCAAACGAAGGGATGCTTCACGATCTTCATCTGTATTCTTCTTGTCAAAGAGAACTGCTTTGGGTGCGAGGCCATCCGTGCTTGCTACAGAACCTGTAACAACTGCACCACCCTGTTCCCAATAAAGAACTTTTTCTGCGCCGTTTGCTGCTTTTACTTCAGTCGGCAATACGTAAGCGTCTGCATCTTTAAGAAATACAGCTTTTTTCGCGTCGAATGTAGCAACTTTGAAATCTTTTTGTGCCGGAGCTGTAGCATCGTTTGCGGATGCAAATACTGTGTACTCGCCATCAGCAGCACCTTTAAGTTTAAAGGTGTATGTTGCTTTGTTTGCTGTAACTGCAGACTGATCAATATACTTAATCAAAGTAGCAGCTGTTGCATCAGTAACATTTACCAATTCATTCTTCGGAACAACCAAAATTGTTGCAGCCGTAGCACCTGTGCCGGTAACTTCTACCGTATACACTTCTGTAGCTGCATCGTACGCAACCGAAGTAATCTCAACCGTTGTTGCAGCACTTACCATTACAACCATACCGGTTAAAAGCAGCGCACAAATTGCCAAGGAAAACAGGATTTTCTTTATCATAAATAACCCTCCTACAAAAAATAAATTTTTAAAACCTGTTTTTATATACACGCACCCTTTTTCGTGCAAAACTGCAGAAGAAAGGTTACATCTCGTGCACAATACATATTATAACATATGTATTTTTGAAAAGCAAGTATTTCTTTAAATTTTCTCTAAAATTTTATTGATTTGGAAACATATTTCTATGCAAAACGCATTTTAAAAGGAATTTTTATCCGCGATATCTATAAAATTTCTGTTTATTTTTTGAAAAATATAAGAAGAAGCTGCTTTTTATTGCCGCTTCTTCTTATGCATTTACACTTTATTTTCTCTTTTTATCTCCTAAAAGCACCCACAGCGGTGTGGCAATGCAAAGAGAAGAGTATGTGCCGATTAAGACACCAATGATAATCGGCAGAGAGAATTCGCGAATAGAGTCTACGCCCAAAATATAGAGTGCTACGATAGTGATAAGCGTTGTAATGGTCGCATTTATCGTTCTGAAAAGCACCTGATTTAAGCTTCTGTTGGAAACCGACTCAAACGCTTCCTTACGGCTTGCTTTCCGATTTTCACGAATTTTATCAAAGATGATAATTGTGTTGTTGATGGAATAACCAACAATGGTCAAAACTGCAGCGATAAATGTGGAGTTGATTTGCCACTGGAAAATTGCGTAAATGGCAAGCAGCACCAATACGTTATGCAAAAGCCCCAAAATCGCAGCAAGACCGGATTTGAAGTCAAAGCGAATCGTGATGTATAAAAGCATACATACAACTGCGATTAAAATTGCCTTCAATGCATCCGTTAAAAGCTTTGTGCTTGCGCTTGCGGAAATATTGGTTGCTTCCAAAAGTGCGTTTTCGTCCAAATTATACTTTGCCTTTACAGCCTCTACAATTGCGTCACGCTTTTCGGTGTCAATTTCAGAAAGCTTAATAGAAACTTCTGTGTCACCGCTTTTTTGAATGGAAGGACGGATACCGACCGTTTCTTCTACCACGGAGGCAATCTCATTATTATCAAAGCTTGCGCCGATTTGCATACGGATTTCCGTACCACCCGCAAAATCCAGACCGAAATGCAGGCCGCCAAAGACAATGTAGCAGATAAGACCTGCTAAAATAATAGCTGCAGAAATAATGAAATAAACGTTCTTGCTTTTGAGAAAGTTAATCATTATTGCACCTCCTTTGTGATTTTAACGCCGAAGGCGCCCGCCTTTTTAAGACCGAGATTTAAGAACAATTTAAAGAGGAAGCGCGTTACAAATACCGCCGTAATCATACTGATGACTGTACCGATGGTAAGCGTCCACGCAAAGCCTTTAATTGCGCCTGTGCCGAACAAGCTGAGCACAATTGCGGCGATAATGGTTGTCACGTTCGAGTCGATAATTGCGCCCAGAGCACGGTGGAAACCGGAATCGACTGCGGCACGTGTGGATTTGCCTGCGCGAAGTTCCTCTTTAATTCTTTCAAAGATAACACAGTTTGCGTCAACCGCCATACCGACAGAGAGAACAATACCTGCGATACCCGGCAAGGTCAATGTGCCCGAAACGCCGAGGAAGGAGAAGTAGCCTGCCACCGTCAGCATAACAAGAGCAAGATAACCCATAAGTGCAATGTCAGCAATGAGGCCTGGGATGCGATAGATAATCAGCATAAAGAGCATAACGAGCAGAATGCCGATACCTGCCGCCATAAGGCTTGTGTCAAGTGCTTTATCACCCAATGTAGGCCCGATGCTGCGAAGTTCGGATTCCTTAAGACCAAACGGAAGCTGACCGCTTTGAATCTGGCTTGCAAGTGCGGATGCAGAGCTTTCCGTAAAGCTGCCGCTGATTGTGCATGTGTCCTGATGAATCGGTTCGCCTACGCTGGGGCGTGAAATTTCTTCTTCATCTAAATAGATGGCAATGAAGTTTTGGCCTTCGGGTTTTGCGGAAATCGTTGTCGTCGCTTCACCGAATTTTGCTGCACCCTCAGAAGTCAGGGACAATTCTACGTAGTGCTGCATATTGCCGTTTTCCGTAATCTGGCCGTAGCGATAGGAAGCACCCTTTACATCTGTGCCGCCTTCCATGAGGATGTTGCCGTCTGCATCACGGAATGTAAGCTTTGCCGTTGCGCCGAGCATCTGCACGGCATCCTCGGGATTTGAAATATTCGGAATTTCAATTACAACTGTCTTGTCACCACGTTTTGCCACGGTGGCGTCATAATACCCCTGGCTGTCCAGGCGGTTACGCATAACGGCCACAACGGCATCCATATCCTGCACGGACGGATTTTCGGTGTCTGCCTCAAACGAAATAATGGAACCACCGACAAGATCAAGCCCGCGCTTTACGCCGTATTCTTCGTCCAGCGCCTTCGGGAAGTAGTACTTTTCACCCGTGAAAGGATTTGTGATGGTTAAGCCGCATACAGCAGTAATGAGAAGAGCTGCAATAATCACAAGCGTGATTATAAGCCCTATAATGCTTTTTGCTTTCATGGACTTATTCCTCCTCTTTGTATAGTAGTGGAAATATTATATAACTTTTTTTGGGGTATAGTCAATACTTTTCACCAAAAAATGTAATTATTTTGCATATTTTAATGCGATGGCACATTCGACGCGCTTTCTCTCAAGCTGACACGCAAGGTCAAACGGCTCGCCGCCGCCATACTTTTTCGCCGCCGCGGCACAGCCGCCGCTGCAATAAAATTTTGCCCAACATTCGCGGCAGGCTTTATGCGCATAAAGATTCTGATGCATAAAATCATCACGCATTTCCCGATTTGTAATGCCGTCCTCCACGTTGCCGATGCACATTTCCTCTTCCCCGACAAACTGATGGCAGGGATACAAAGCACCGTCGGGCGTGACCGCTAAGTATTCATGCCCCGCACCGCATCCCGAAATACGCTTGATTGCGCAAGGACCGCCTTCAATATCAATCATAAAATGGAAGAAATTAAAGCCGCGCCCTTCTTTCTCGCGCTTTCGCATCTCCTCCGCAAGCCTTTCGTATTCTGCAAATAAAATCGGAAGATGCTCCTCTCTGAGTGCATATGGCACATCGGGCGCAGAAATGGCAGGCTCCACGGAAACCTGTTTAAAGCCTAAGTCCGCAAGATGCAAAACATCATCGCAAAAATGCAGATTATGCGCCGTATAGGTGCCGCGTACATAGTAATTATCCTGCCCTCGGCTTTCGGCAAGGTCTTGAAACTTCGGTACAATCGCATCATAGGTGCCGCTGCCGTCAAGACGAGTGCGCATCTTGTCATTCGTTTCCTTTTTCCCGTCGATGCTGAGCACTACGTTTGACATATGCTCGTTGATGTACGCCTTTACATCGTCAGAAAGCAGGATGCCGTTTGTCGTAATCGTAAAGCGGAAGGTTTTGCCGTGTTTTTTGCCTTCCTCCTCCGCGTACGCCACAATTTCCTTTACGACGTCAAAGCCCAAAAGCGGTTCGCCGCCGAAAAAGTCAATTTCAATATTCCGCCGATTGCCGCTTGCGCGAATTACATAGTCAATCGCCTTTTTGCCGACCGCGGGCGACATGCGCTTTTTGCCTTCATCTCCATAATGGCCTTTATCGGCAAAGCAATAGGTGCATGCCAGATTGCAGTCATGTGCGATATGCAGGCAAAGTGCCTTGACGACCGACTCTTTCTTGTGAATATCAATCTCCGCATGCCAGTCGGGCGAAAATAAAATACCTTCCTTTATAAGTGCGTCAATCTCCTCGCATACCTCAGCCACTTCCGTGGCAGGAAGCGAGAGCTTGTCCGCCGCTTCTTTGGAAAAAACACCGTCTTTATACGCATCCAAAACATCGTATGTCATTTTATCGACCGATAAAACGGTGCCGCTATTTACATCCAAAACAAAATATTGATTAAATAAACTAAACTTGTGAATCATCATAACATAAGAGTGCTGTATTCAGACAACAAAGTCCAAATACAGCGCTTTTTTCTCCTTATTTGTTTTCGCATTTTTGGTTTGCAACTGTGCAAGATGTCTTACAAGCCGATTGGCAGGAAGTCTGGCACTCGCCGCAGCCGCCCTTTTTGGCTGTATCCTTCAGGCAGCCCTTTGTCATAACCTCAATGTGCTTCATGGTTTTGCCTCCTTTGCAGCTAATATTTTTTTCGTTTTGCGTTAATGCCCAAAATGCCGCCAAGCCCGCCGAGAGCGATGCCCAGTGCCGCCATTTTCAAAAATGCGCCGTTTGGCGAAAAGCTGCCGCAAATGACAACCCCCAAAATGTACGCCACCAAAACATATAAAACTCCCGCAAGCATCCCGACCACCATACCACGCCTTAAAATACGTGCAGCAGCCATAAAGCCTGCAACAAACATACTGACGACACTCGTCAGCAAAATACAAGGCGCTGCCGCTTTCTCCGTTACAGGCCCCCATGTAATCAAAAATGCCAAAAGGCACAAGGCCAAAAAGGTAAGTAAGAAAGCGACCGAAAGCGATTTGAGCATACGCGTACAGTACCCGTACGGCTTTTCCGCCGCAGTGTATCCGTTTTTTGCCATTTTGTTTCCTCTCCTTCCGCTTCATATCTATGCGGAAGAAAAAAGGATTATTCCTTAATTGTCAGGCAGTTGGCAATGGAAGTACGCGAGAACTTAATGGTAGACTTGTCGTTGCCGCTACCTGTTTCAATCGTTACGGTATCGTCCTTCATGGAAACGATTTTGCCGTGAATGCCGCCGATTGTAACAACCTTGTCACCGACAGCCAGATTGTCCAGCATGTTTTTCAATTGTTTTTGCTGTTTTTTCTGCGGACGAATCATCATGAAGTAGAAAAGACCGATGATAACAGCAAACCAGATAATGGTTCCAATCCATCCTTGTTCTTGACCCAAAGGGAACACCTCCTTATAAAATACATATACTATTATACCTTTTTTTTACACATTTGGCAAGGTTATTTTTAAAAATTTACAAATTTCATACAAATTGCATCGTCGGGCGGGTTTTTATAATAGCCGCGTCGCACCCCAAAGGGCGAGAATCCAAGGGCATTATAAAAAGCGATCGCACCGCTGTTTTTCGCCCGTACCTCAAGGAAAACCGTGCGAATATCAGGCGTTTTTGAAAGCGCCGCTTTGAAAAGTGCAGCGGCAATGCCGCGCCGTCTGTGCGCGGGCAAAACGGCAATGTTTAAAATTTCGGCTTCATCCAGGCACACCTGATATAAAATTGTGCCGGCTGCCCCTTCTTCTTCCTCCCACAAAAGTGCGAAAACGTTTTCGCTTTCGAGCGAGGTAACAATTTCGCGCATGGGCCAAGGATGCGGCATAGATGCTGCAAAAATCTCCGCAATGCGTGCAGCATCCTGCACGGTCGCCGCGCGAATCATAGCGGCATCCTTTCTATTAAATCGGAAAGAACGTCCGCACATTTTTGGTAAAGCGCCGCATCACCGCCGAAGGGGTCGGGCACTTCGGTGTCTCCCCCCGCATATTCCCCGAGCGTATAGACGCGTTCT
>JAZNLF010000016.1:0-2712 GCA_045578945.1 Clostridia bacterium
CGAAGCTTCATAATAAAATGATCAACCAATTCTTGAATCTCTTTCTCGCTATAAACCCCGTTATCCAGGTCTCTTTTTGCATATATATCCAAAAATGTAGAGGTTCTGCCGAGAGACATTGCCGCGCCGTTTTGTTCCTTCACTGCAGCAAGGTATCCAAAATAAAGCCATTGTATTGCCTCTTTTGTATCTTTTGCAGGCATGGAAATGTCATAGCCGTAGCTTTCTGCCATTTCTTTGAGTGCTTCTAATGCACGAATTTGTTCTGAAAGTTCCTCTCTTATTCTTATGACTTCGTGATGCATCACAGAACCTGTTGCGTTTTTCTGGTCTTTTTTATCTGCAATCAAAGCATCTACGCCATAAAGTGCAACCCTTCTGTAGTCACCAATAATTCTTCCTCTTCCATACGCATCCGGCAGGCCCGTGATAATATGGCTGGAACGGCATGCACGCATTTCGGGCGTGTATACATCAAACACCCCTGCGTTGTGCGTCTTTCTGTGTGTGGTGAAAAATTCCTTTACATCCGCATCAATAGTATATCCGTTATCTGCACATGCTTTTTCCGCCATACGAATACCGCCGTACGGCATGAGTGCACGTTTAAATGGCTTATCCGTTTGAAAACCGACAATTTTTTCTTTATTTTTATCTAAATAAGCAGGGGCATGGGATGTAATCGTAGAAATGGTTTTTGTGTCCATATCCAAAACACCGCCGGCTTCAATTTCCTCTTTTGTCAAATCCATGACTTGCTGCCAGAGGTCTTTTGTTGCCTCCGTAGGCTTTTCAAGAAAACTTTCGTCCCCATCATACGGTGTATAATTATTTTTAATAAAACTTCCTACGTTTATTTCTTTTTTCCATTCGCCGCATAGGAAGCCAGCCCATGCATTAAAATTCATATTCATCTTATGCGCCCCCAATTCGCCACAGCATGTAATGCTATATAAAAATTCAACCTGTAGTATATACGTGAAATCTATATACTATATCTTTTGCTATTATACCATATAACAAATCGTATGTCAATAATTTACACAATGAAGATTGTCCAAAAAAGCCGTTTTAGTTATTCAAAATTACTATAATAAAAAATCAAAAAAATGCTTGACAAAACATTTCATTTGTTTTATAATAATACTGTTCTTTTCAAATTGCTGGTGTAGCTCAGTTGGTAGAGCAACGCATTCGTAATGCGTAGGTCGCGGGTTCGAGTCCCATTACCAGCTCCAAGGCGAGGTAGATAATTACCTCGCTTTTTTATTTTAAAAAATCGGACTCTCAATTTCACAAATCCGTTCTATCGGAATAATTTCTCCATCTGTCATCACAATTGTATTGGCATACATATCTATTTTTCTTACGGTGCCACTTATAATTTGATAACTGCCTCCCGCCTTCTTTTCATCCGAAACAAACCACTGAATTGTAACAGATGGTTTTTCATCTAATTTCTCCTGTATACATTTAAGCTTTTCGTTTAAAAGTGCTATTTGATTTTCATTCAAGCATGGCTCAAAATCTGTATAGCGTGCTGTCTCGGAAATTGCATCTTCATGCCCATTCAGCGCCCTGAAAGCGCCAAACTGTGCCGCACGCTCTGTCAATGACATTCTTCTGTGTTTTTGCGGCTCAAAATGCGGCAAATGTATGATATCATCGTAATTTTGGTAATTATTCACGATGTCCTCCAATCTGTTTGTTTCTGTCAAGTGTGGTAGCACCCTTTTTCAAATTCATACCTTTTAAAACAGCATTTTTTCCGTAATGTTTCTTAATATCAAGCATTGCTTTTTGAATTTTTCGTTCTTTTAAAAGCGTTTCTTTTTCTTCTTTTTCATTTTTCTCAAGCAACGTATAATCTGTAAAAAGGTCAAACTGCAAGACGTCCTCTTCGTCCTGCACATTATTTTCATCCAAAACATTATTTGCAGATATATTGATGCGTCTTATAAGCAAGTTTTCATCCGTAATTTCGTCATAAAGCTGCATCATGGCAGTTGTTAATTTTTTTGTAGAAGCCGTTCTTGTTTGCAGATTCACCGTACCATGTGCATGCTTTGGAATTTTTCGGCCATATGGGTCCGTGGTTACTTCGCCCTGATAATTCCCTTTCAGATTCTCAATATCATAGCCGACAGTCAATACAAGCTGTTTTGTAACAAGTCCTTTATCCACAAGGTCGAGAGATAAAAGTTCTGTCATTTCACGCGTGATGAGCTTCGCTTTTTCAAAATCATACGGCTCATGAAGCACCTGCCCCATGCCGATGCTTTTGGTTTCAGGCCTATATTGCCTTATATGCTCCATTGTGCATGGCTCCCAACCCCACGCATGGTCAATTAAAAGCTCGGCATATGTGCCAAACATTTTATACAGCTTATCTTCGCCGTATGTGGTAAGAGATAGTCTTGCAATATCTCCCATTGTATAAAGGCCTGCAGCCTCGAGTTTTTTCGCATACCCCTTCCCTACACGCCAAAAATCCGTCAGCGGCGTATGACTCCAAAGTGTTTTCCGATAGGTAAACTCATCTAATTCCGCAATACGAACACCATCTTTATCCGCCTTTGTATGCTTCGCCACAATATCCATCGCAATTTTTGCAAGGTATAAATTCGTGCCAATGCCGCAGGTTGCCGTAATACCTGTTTCTGCCAAAACATCACGAATTATTGTCATAGCAAGCTCACGGGGAGTTTTTTT
>JAZNLF010000017.1:0-8640 GCA_045578945.1 Clostridia bacterium
ACAGTTTTATTTGCAAAAGATAAAGACCTTTTTCAAATCGGGGCAGCAGAAATTGCCGCCTTTGATTCCTCTGTGGGGGATGCGGAAAATGATGGCATTGTGTATCGCCTTTCGGTGCATGGCGTGCGCGTACTCCTGACAGGGGATATCACGAAAAAAGGCGAGCGCAAGCTTTACTATAATGGCGCGGATATGGATTCGGATATTTTAAAGGTGCCGCATCACGGCAGCAATACTTCGGGCACGGCGGAATTTACGGCGGCCGTATCGCCCGCGGTTGCCGTTATATCCTGCGGCAAAAATAACTTCGGCCATCCGCATGCAGATACACTCGCGCTTTATAAGGATATAAGCCTTTATCGCACGGATTTACATGGAAGTGTAGAGGTAAATATTTATAAAAATGGAAGCTATCGTGTAAAAACAAAGATGGGGATATAAAGAGGAGCTGCATTTTGCAGCTCCTCTTTTTGTTGTTTTAAATTTATTGAAGCTTTTCGATTTCCTCCAGCC
Source organism: Clostridia bacterium (assembly GCA_045578945.1). Taxonomy (GTDB): domain Bacteria; phylum Bacillota; class Clostridia; order UMGS1883; family UMGS1540; genus JAQXGO01. The sequence goes on from JAZNLF010000017.1 coordinate 514, forward strand.
ATACCCTGCCGATTGCATCGCTCGGCATGGAAAGTGTGCCGCGCGGGGAAAGGCCGATGCTGCCGATGCTGACGCCGTCAGGCATACAGCTTCTTTTAAACTGCTGGGTGAAAAAGCGGCGGTAAAAGGTGTGAAGCCACTTTAAAATTTCTTGTTTTTCAAACATGCCCGAGAAGGCACGAAGCGCAAGATAATAAATTTTTGCGGGTGAAAAGCCGTAGCCGAGCATATAGTATAGGAAGAAATCGTGCAGGGCGTACGGGCCGACCAAATCCTCCGTCCGCTGCGCAATGCGCCCTTCGGTATCGGGCGGCAAAAGCTCGGGGCTTATCGGGGTATCCATAATGTCGCGCAGCACCACCGCGGCAGACGGGAACAGATTTTCCGCCGTAACAAAGTCGATAATCCAGCGAATCAGCGTTTTCGGCACGCCGCTGTTTACGCCGTACATGCTCATATGGTCAGCGTTGTAGGTGCACCAGCCGAGGGCAAGCTCACTTAAATCGCCTGTGCCGACCACAAGACCGCCCACCTCGCCAGCAACGTCCATCAAAACCTGCGTGCGTTCTCTGGCCTGGGCATTTTCATAGGTGGTATCATGAACGGATGCGTCATGGCCGATATCTTTAAAATGCAGATTTACGGCGTCTTTTATGGGAATGGTGCGGGATGTGATGCCGATCGCCTCCATCAGCGCGAGCGCATTTTGTAAGGTGCGGTCTGTCGTGCCGAAGCACGGCATGGTAACGCCTATAGTATCGCGCATATCGCGCCCCATTTTTTGCATGGCGGCGGCTGCGACTAAAAGCGCCAGCGTCGAATCAAGACCGCCCGAAACACCGATAACTGGCACGCTGCCTACAGTTTCCAAGCGTTTTACAAGGCCTTCTACCTGCATCGAAAAGATTTCCATCGAGCGCTCTCGGCGTGCTTTTTCCGCCGTCGGCACAAAAGGCAGGTGGCGAAGGGGCAGGAGCGTACCATCACTTTCAGGCACCTTCTCTATTTTTACAACAGGGACCGAGGGTGCATCTCCGCACATTTTATGCTGCAATCGTTTGGCGCGCAGTTCTTCAATATCAAAATCCATGGAAATTGCGTAGTCTGAAGAAAAAGGCACGTTATTTTCCGCTAAAAGCCTGCCGCGCGCCGCAAACACACATTGGCCGGAGAACACGAAATCGGTCGTGGATTCTCCGTGGCCGCTGTAGGCGGCAACATAGCCGCATAAAAGGCGTGCAGATTGCGCTAAAATGGCGCTTTTACGCCCTTTTTGTCCACCTGTGGCTTCGGGCACGGCACCGGGATTTATAATAAGCTCTGCCCCGCACGTTGCCAAAGCGGCACTCGGCGGCAGAGGGGAAAATGCGTCCGTGTCAATTTCAATACCAAATCGAATACCCCCGTCAAACAAAAGGTTTCCAAAGGGCACATCATAGTCTGCGCCCTCGCAAAGCGCAGTCCCTCTTATGGTTTGCGCCGAAGGGGCGGCGGAGAATACGCGCGATTCCGCCGAAGATAAGTACGTTTTCGGCACAACGCCGCAAATACGGCCGTTTTGGAGAACAACCGCGGCGTTATAAAGCTTGCCGAAGGCGTAGACGGGTGCGCCGAAAATAACGGGGGCAGAAACGCCGCGCGTCGCTTCCAAAAGCGTAGAAATCCCTCTTTTTGTGGCTTCTATAAGCGGCATCTGGAAAAATAAATCTCCCAAGGTTGCGCCCGTTATGGATAGCGCGGGGAAAACGAGAAGCGAGCTGTCCTTCCCGTGGCGGGAAATTGCTTCTTTCATTGAGGCAGCATTTTTATCCACGTCCCCCAAAAAAGTGGGAACGCCAAGCGCGGTCACGCGTGTAAAACCAAACATAGTTTACCACTTCCTTTTTTACTACTCTATCATATGCGCCCGCAAAAGTCAAGGGAAACGGCGCGTCAATTGCTTGCAATCGTATATAGCTTCTCCACCGCCTCGGAAAGGGCGGGGTACGTTTTAAAAAGGGATTTATCCGTCGCGGCTTTTTGCGCGGCCTTTTGCGCGCGCTCGAGTAGAAGAACGTCTGCAAACGGGTCTGCAAAGCGGAGATAGGGTAGGCCGTGTTGCCTTGTGCCGAAAAATTCGCCCGGCCCGCGAAGGCGCAAATCCGCCTCGGCAATCTGAAAACCATCATGCATGCGGCGCATTGCCAAAAGTCGCTCGCGCGCTACCTTTGTTTGTGCATCCGAAATCAGAATACAGTAGGATTTTTCCGTGCCGCGCCCCACTCTGCCGCGCAACTGGTGCAGTTGCGCCAGACCGAAACGCTCGGCATTTTCCACAACCATTATCGTCGCGCGCGGTACATCTACACCAACCTCAATGACCGTGGTGGCAACCAGTACACCGGGTGTGCCCGATGCAAACTCTGCCATCACCTTGTCTTTGTCCTTCATTTTGCCATGAAGGCATAAAACGCGTGCGGCGGGTAGCGCGCGCCTAAGTTCCTCGGCATAGGCGGCGGCGCTCAAAACGCCTTCCTCCTCCGTTTCCGCACGCGGACAGACGACGAAGGCGCTGTTTCCTTTTAAAAGCTCTTTTTGAATAAAGGCGTGTACGCGCGGCCGCAGGGCGGGCGTGACCGAAAAGGTGTCCACCGCCTGCCGTCCCTTTGGCCGCGTATCCAAAACGGAAATATCCAAATCGCCGTACAGCGTAAGACTGAGTGTGCGCGGAATGGGCGTTGCGCTCATCACAAGCACGTGCGGCGCTTCGCCTGCCTTCTCTAAAAAGCCGCGCTGGCGAACGCCGAAACGGTGCTGCTCATCCACGCAGACCACCGCCACGCGCGCGTATTCTACATTCTTGCTAAGAAGTGCCTGTGTGCCGACAATGACGCGTGCCTTGCCGCTTTTTATGTTTTCCAGCGCCACGCGCCGCGCTGCGGCAGACAGTTGCCCTGTCAGAAGGCAAATATCCTCATGCGGCAAAAGCGTTTTTAAGGTTTCGGCGTGCTGGCGTGCCAAAATCTCTGTCGGCACCATCAAAAGACCTTGCATGCCTGCCGTGGCGGCAGCATAAAGCGCGGCCGCGGCAATTACGGTTTTACCGCTGCCGACGTCCCCCTCCACCAATCGGTTCATGGGCACAGGCTTTTGCATATCGCCAAAAACCGTATCTATAACGCGGCGCTGGGCGTCCGTTGCCTCAAACGGCAAATCGGCAAAAAATGCATCCTTGTCGGCAAAAAGCGGCAGACCTTTCTTCTCTTGCAGCCTTTTTTTCTGCATTTCCATTGCCAAAAAGAGGGTAAATAATTCTTCAAACTGCAATCGTTTCCGTGCTTTTTCCGCATCTTGCATGTTCTCGGGCATATGTAAGAGGCGAAGGCACGTTTTTTTATCTACAATATCATTTTCTTTTAAAACGGCAGGCGGCAAAGTTTCCGAAATATTTTCCGAAAGCATCTCCACACACGCTTTGCCGATTTTTTGCATCATGGTTTGCGTAAGACCTTTGGAAAGCGGGTACAAAGGCATAATTTTGCCCGTTTTTTCGCATTTTCCCGCCTCTTCAAAAATCGGTGCAAACATGCGGCGGCTTTTGCCTGTGGCGAGCACTTTTCCATATAAAACATAGCGCACGCCGCGGCGAAACGCATGCCTTAAAAAAGGCGCGTAAAACCAAATGCCGTCTATCGTGCCGCTTTCATCCATAAAGCGCTGGGTGCAGATTACCTTGCCCGAAGCTGCTTTTTTCACAGTCATCGTCCCTGTCGCCACGACCGAAACGGCGGCAGATTCCCCGTCAGAAAGCTCGGCAATCGGCACGATGCGCCGCCTGTCCTCATAGCGGATGGGTGCGGTGTGTAAAAAATCGCCGACGGTGAAAATGCCGAGGCGCGCTAAATCCTTTGCGCGTTTTTCTCCCACGCCCGATATTTTTTGAATATCTGTCTGCATTATACACCACACTTCCTTCGATTTAAAATAAATGCACCCGCCATGCCGCCCAAAAGCGTTGCGGTGCCTTCTCTCCAATAAAATAAAACGGATTGGTACGTCGTCCAGCCGATATGCTCCAAGATAAAAACGCCTAAAAAAACAAAAAGACATGCGCCGAAAGTAGCCGTAGTGGCGGCCGCATAATTACTGAGCTTTCGCACATAATAGAATAAAATGCAGTAGATTGCATCAAACGATGCCAAAATCGGGACAAGCAGGCAGCTTTCCAATCTCGCGCCCAAAATAGCTCCCGAAAAGGCGCCGACGGGTGCGGCAAAAAGACTTTTTGCGGCAGATAGAGTCAACAAAAATCGATACAAAAAGAGCATCCAAAACGACACGCCTTTTGTAAAAGACAGAAAAAAACCGAAAAGCAAAACCAAAATCGGTAAAAGGAAAGACCTTACTTTTTGACGCATACTGCACCTCTTTTTTCTTTTTAGTATATACCAATTTCCAAAAAAAATCAAGACTCGGAGGAACTTTTATGATTGTTGCCGCCATACGTACTGTCCTTTTATATTTCATTGTCATCCTCGTAATGCGCGTGATGGGAAAGCGGCAAATTGGTGAGCTGCAGCCGTTTGAGCTTGTGGTTACGCTGATGCTCAGTGACCTTGCCACCATTCCCATGCAGGAAACAGGCGTACCGCTCCTGGCGGGCATTGTCCCGATTTTCATTCTTGCGGCACTTGAGATACTGCTGTCGTATTTGAGCCTTAAAAGTAAGCGTGCACGCGCATTTTTGCTGGGCAGGCCATCTATCCTTATCCGAAACGGCGTTTTGGATGAAAAGGAAATGCGCCACCTGAGGGTCAATCTCGATGATATTTTAGACGAGCTTCGCAAGAAGGATATTGCGAGTGTGGACGAGGTTGCGATTGCGATTGTGGAAACGGACGGCAGTATCAGCGCATTCCCGAAGTCGGACGGCAGTACGGTCCCATATACGCTTATCAGTGACGGACGCATCATTTCCGAAAATCTTAAAAAATGCAATATCAGCGAAAAAAAGCTTCGGGAAATGCTTGGAAACAAAAAGCCCGAGGATATTTTTCTTGCAACCTATACAAAAAAGGACGGCATCAGCGTGCAGGAAAAGAAAAAGGAGGGATAAAATGCGTGCATATTATGCGGCCATCTGTATTTTGGTGCTTTTATGCGGTGGCCTTTTCGGCTATGCAGCTTTGCTGAAAACAGAGTCAGCATCCTTGATAGAAAAAACGGACGCGGTACGCCACGCCGCGGCAGAGGATGACGCAGTAAAAACAGAGGAAAGCGTTCGGGCACTTAGAGACAAGTGGGAAGAGGTGTCCCCGCGCCTTGCGCTTTTGACATCGCACGAGACGCTTGATGAAATTATGCTTTCGGTTGCGCGTGCGGTGGCATATGCGGAAAACAGAGAAAAGCCCGAGCTTATGGCGGAAATTTATGCGCTCGAGAGGCTTTTTTCGCACATTTTCGAAAAGGAAGCACTTGTAATTTACAATATTTTTTAAAGGAGATAAAACATGAAAGCAATCATCATGGCAGGAGGAGAGGGTTCGCGCCTTCGCCCGCTTACATCGACCATGCCAAAACCCATGACGCGGATTATGAACCGCCCCTGTATGGAGCACATCATTCGTCTTTTGAAAAAGCATGACATTTGTGAAATCGGTGTTACGCTGGCGTATATGCCCGACCAGATTCGTGACTATTTCGGGGACGGGCACGAGCTTGGCGTTTCGCTTACGTATTTTACGGAAAAAACACCGCTCGGTACGGCGGGGAGCGTAAAAAACACAGGGGACTTTCTGACGGATGACTTTTTAGTCATCAGCGGTGATGCAATTTGTGATATGGATTTGACAAAGCTGATTGCATACCATAAAGCACGTCGCGGTGCCGTTACCATCGCACTAAAGCCAATGGAAATTCCTTTGGAATACGGCGTTGTGGTGACGGACGGCGCGGGGAGAATCTTGCGCTTTTTGGAAAAGCCTTCCTGGAGCCGCGTTGTGAGTGATACCATCAATACAGGTATTTATGTGCTTTCCCCCTCCGTTTTAAATGTTACGGAAAAGATGCCCTGCGATTTTTCAAAGGACATTTTCCCCACACTCCTTAGGGAGGGTGTGCCGATGTACGGCTATGTGACGGATAAATACTGGTGTGACATCGGTGACCTTGATGCATACCGCCATTGCCATTATGATGTTTTTGAAGGGAAAATTGCACTTTCCTTCCCTGCAAGAGAGGTACAAAAGGGCATCTTTTTGGAAGAGGGCGCGGTGATTGAGGAAGGCGCCATCGTAAAGCCGCCCGTCCTTTTGGGGAAAAACAGCCGTGTTGCACGCGGCGCGGTGGTGGAAGGATACACCGTAATTGGTGAAAATACTATTGTTTTATCGGGCGCATCTATTAAAAGAAGTGTTTTATACGACAATGTCTGCGTGGGCGAGAATGCGGAAATCCGCGGCGCCGTTTTGGCATCTTGCAGCGTGGCGGAAAGCGGCGCGGCGCTTTATGAGCAGTCTGTTTTGGGTGCCCACGCCCATGTCGGGCGCAATGCGAAAATATTGCCGAGCGTGAAAATCTGGCCGCATAAGGCCGTACAAAACGAAGAAACCGTGACGGAAAATTTAGTCTGGGCACATTGCCCGCTGCCTGCGTGCTTTGGCGAGCGCGAAATCCACGGGCGCGCGGGGGTGGATATTTCGCCTGCACTTATACGAAAGCTCGGCGCATCCCTCACAGGCGTCTTGGGGCAGAATATCGGCGTGGCACACGACGGCACCGCGGGCGCAAAAATGCTTTCTTACGCACTTTTTTCAGGCGTTTTATCCACCAAGGGACGTGTGTATGATTTTGGGCAAATCCCCCTGCCTGTTTTACGAGGCGGTGTACGCGCCTACGCACTCGGAGGCGGCGTTTATATCGGAATTCGCCGCGGCGAGGCGTATGTGGATGTTTTAAATGAGAAGGGCATGAATGTAGACAGAAATATAAGCCGCAAAACGGAAACGCTTTTGGCGCGTGCGGATTTTCCGCTTTGCGATATTGAGAGAATCAAAGAGGTCGAGCCGCTTTATGACTACAAGGAAAACTATATAAAGGAGCTTATGCAGGGCACATCGCCTTCCATTCCGCTTCGCATCCTGGTCGCAACGGATTGCATCCATGGGGAGGCCATTTTAAAAAGAATCGGGGATGCAAAGGATACAACTGTTCGCATCACGGGCGGCATTGCAAAAACGGATTTGCACGAAATGCAGGCATTTCAAAGACGCGTAGCCATAGAATCGTTTGACTTTGGCGCAATTTTGGACGAGGCATGTGAACGTATCACCTTGGTGGACGCGCGCGGCCGCATCGTAAAAGACGAGCAGTATGATGCGCTTTGCGCACTTTTGGTGATGGAAAAGTATAAGGATGCGACCATCTACGTCGGCGCAGGTGCGCCGAGCGTGATTGAGGACATGGCAAACGTGCGGGGCAACGTGGTAGAGCGCGGCGAGGAATCCCCCATTGCGCGTATGGCAACGCTTTGCGGGGAAGCGCCGCCCGTTAAAATGCAGTTTGCGCTGCAGTTTGACGGCGTAAGTGCTATTTTTCATATTGCGGACTTTTTGGCAGAAAGGCAAGTGACGCTTTCGTCACTTTTGGACAAGATTCCGCCCTTTTTCATCTGCCGCCGTGATGTGGCGTGTGACTTTGGGGCTAAAGGCCATGTCATTCGCGCACTTTCGGACTTTGCCGAGAAAAAGGACATGACGGACGGCATTAAAATCTATGAGAAGGATGGCTGGGTGCTTATCCTGCCCGATGCCGAGCGCGCGGTCTGCCGCGTGATTGCACAAAGCAGCCGCGAGGAATATGCCGCAGAATTAACAGACTTCTACGACGCAAAAATAAGTGAAATTATAAAAAAGGGTGTGTAAAGAAACTCGGTTTCTTTACACACCCCCTTTTTTTTGGTTGGGGATAGGAAAAAATGTTCAGAACGGACAAACTGAGCCAAAGCGTAAGCTTTGGGAAACCCGAAGGCGTACATCGTCAAAGCAAAGTCCACTCCGCTCTATTTTAGCTCTCGCTAAAGCATCGCTCGTTCCCTTGCTTTTCCTCTCCCCAAAAAGTCCCGGTGGACTTTCCGGGGTCCCCGAAAGT
>JAZNLF010000018.1:0-5823 GCA_045578945.1 Clostridia bacterium
AAAAGCACAGAAGACAAAGCGGTATTGACCATGTATCGGGCAGTATACAGACGGCGCATCTTGCCCTCGGCGCGGTCAGCGCCGACAAGCTTGGTGCGGAAAGCGTTATCACCTCCAAAATCAAAAACGGTGCCGTGACGGAGCAGAAAATCGCCAGCGGCGCAGTCACAAGAGAAAAAATCGGTGACGGCGCAGTCACGGAAGACAAAATCCAAGATGGTGCCGTCAGCGCGGAAAAGCTTGCGGAGAAAAGTGTAAGGCGCGCGCACATATCGGGCGCTTTGATGACAGAAATTGACGGGAAAGTAGATAAGGAAGACGGCAAAATGCTTTCCCAAAACAATTTTACAAATGCATACCGCGATAAGCTCGACGCCATCAGAATGAAGGATGGCGAGGTTTATATAGATCTTGCCGATTATGTCAAATATGGGGATGTTTCGCTTAGGAAAAGCGGCGTCCTCGTGCAAAAAGACGGTGAAATAAGCATACCGTCCGTTTCGCGCTTTATCTCGGCAGAAAGAGATGACAGACGTGGCCTTCTTCAAATTGCATATATAAACGAGGCGGGCAATTATACAGTTTTGCGTATGGCGGACACGGCGAACGCTGCGTCCTACGGAGATATAACGGATGATACACAAAGCCTGAGCGATTCGATAACGGCCGAGGGGCCCACGCAAAATTGCGAATGCCACTATGTGACGGCGGACACCATCTATATCGGGGAACGCTATGGTGCCGACTTTTTGGTGCATCAGACTTACGCTGGGGAAGAAAACACGGCATACACTATGCTATGGGGTATAGCTGTACTTACCGAGGTGACGGATACAGATTTTGTAAGCGTGCGGCATCTTTTTGTAGAGGACGAGCGTATTGTGGTCGTATATTTGGCGGCAAATACCGGGACGCGAAATTATAAACTGGTTGCCGAAAGCTATAGCACGACGTTAAATGAAGACGATGGAACGTTCTCTTATCAATGGAAGTATTCTGTAGACATCCAAAACCCATTGGAACACCTTCTGAGTGATGATAAATACGGATGCAACAATCCTGCCGGCATTTGTGACAGGCGTTTTCGGCTGGCTACGATGGATACGGAAGGAAATCTGTACCTTTTACTGTTATACAAAAAGGAGCATAAATATTCTATGTGCCGTATTGACAGGGAAGGGAATTGCGATATGTATTATAAAAGGCACAATGAATTATTTAGTTCCACATATGAAAAAGTCCCGAACAGATTCTTTTTAAATGATGTGCAGGTCAACGAAAATCAGATTTATGCATATGGACATGATGGTGTATATAAATTCGGCAAAGACAGCAAGTCTACTATTTCTGTTTTAGGAAGGCAACAGGAGACATTAGCCCTGCGCGGACTTATGGCGGACAGAAATGATACTGTGTTTTTGGCACGCCAATGTAAATTGCCCGATGCAGATGAAAATTGTACACTTCTGACCATACTGGATGCAAAGAAAGCCACGGAAAGTTCAACCACGCACGCAATTATGAACGAGATTTTCTTAGAGAAAAACTATGACCTTGTGCGCCTTGGTGATAACAAGCTGTACGCCTTTTTGTATGACAGCGAAAACAGTGCGCTTACCATTGATACGTATGACTACAGAGAAAAGTACAGCCTTTTGGAGAACGAAAATGCATGATGAAATCTGGATAGCAGGGCTATCGCTCATCGGAACATGTGTCGGGTCCCTCTCAGGCATTATGGCGGCAGGGCGGATGACCAACTTCCGCCTTGCAAGTTTAGAGGAAAAAGTCAATCGGCACAACAATTTGGTAGAACGTATGGCAAGAGTGGAGCAAAGCACAAAGTCGGCGCACCATAGGCTGGACAGCCTAGAGCGGGAGGGATAAAAATGCAACAGAGATTTAAAAGTCCTGCACTTTGGCTTTCTATCTTTTCGCTTATATCCTTTGTTTTGAAGGACTGGCTTTCGATAGAGGTGCCGAAGATGGACGTTTTTATAGAGCTTTTGCTCGCCGTTTTGGCGGGGCTTGGGATTTTGAACAATCCGACCGACAAAACAAGATTTTAGGAGAAAACAATGCAAATTGCTTATAATCGAACAGAAAGAAAAGAAAAACCCAAATTTATTGTCATTCACACAACGGGCAACCCCAAAAAAGGGGCGGACGCCATGGCGCATTTTCAGTATTGGAACGGCGGCAACCGCGGCCAGAGTGCGGATTTTGTGGTGGACGATGCAGGCGCCCTGCAAATAAACGATTACACGCGCTATTATACGTGGCATTGCGGGGACGGCAAAGGGAAATACGGCATCACAAATCAAAACTCCATCGGCATTGAAATATGCGTCAATGCGGACGGCGACTTTGAAAGAGCCATAGAGCACACCATTACCCTTGTGCGCGAGCTTATCGGGAAAACGGGCATTTTAAATGTGGTACGCCACTACGATGCCTCCCGAAAGCTTTGCCCGCGGGAATTTGCGGACAATAACTGGGAAAAATGGAACGAATTTAAAAGGAGGATACAAGAGGTGAATGAGCTTACAAGCATCAACGACATCGTCTGGGAACTTCGGGACAGAAATATTATAACCGATGTTGCGCTTTGGATGACAAAGCTTGAAGATGATGAGAATGTCTACTGGCTTGCACGCAAATGTGTCCGCTATTTAAGGGGGCGCTTTGTTTGAAACTGACAAAAATGCTGGCAGACATTCGCCTTCGTATGCCGAATCCATTTTCGGATGCGGACATAATCGGGTGGCTCAATTCGACCATCCGCGAAACGTATAAAACGCTGGCGATGCGTGAAGGGTATACCTTCACAGGGGTAGAGGGACGCACCCTCTACCCTCTCCCGCACGATGTGCGTGCAGATTTAATCAGCGCCGTTTTGGTAGACGGACGCGAATATACGGCGCGCCGCATCGGCGATGCGGCAAGAAGCGGCACTTGGTACAAGGCGGCGGAGGGGTTTTTAGGAATTTATCCTGCCGCAAAAAGCGGTGCGCCCATTACGATTTTTTATTTTATGCGACCGCCACAGCTTTTGACGGAGGCGGAGGCGGACGAGGTCGGCATTATATACGCCGACCAGGAGATAGCGCTTGACGAGGACTACGCGGAGCTTATAAAATGCGGCGTTTTTGTGATTATGGCAGCGGCGCGGGAGGACGTGATTTTAGCCAACAATTATAAGCTGGACTATAACATGCTCTTATCCCGTGCGCGGCAGGAGCGCTTTGAAAAGGACGGGAAATACCCAAAAACACGCATGGTAGAACAAAAAAGGAGGCATTTATGAAACGCGCATGGCAGGAAATCGGCCGCAAAAAACGGATTATAATTGAAAAGCCGGGCAGCGGCATCCATACAGGGCTTCCTGCGGCGGAAATCCCCATGGGGATGGCAACGGATATGCAGAATTTACACACGCGCAGTTATCCGCATATTCGTCCGCGTCTGCCGCGAAGCCGCACGGCGGTGCCGCATTTGCCGTCGGGCACAGTACGTTTTTTTGGTGTTTGTGTCGGAAATCATCTTTGTGCGATTGTGGACAGTACGCTGTATCTTTTGGGCGTCGATGAATGGGAAAGCAAAGGCACGATTTTTGAGACAACAAAAGGCCGCGTGCATGCCACCGATTTTATGGATTACACCATTTTTGCAGACGGGACAGGCGCAAAACGCTTTGATGGAGAAAAAATTTCTGACGTCGCAAAACGCGGCACCTGCGGCCCTGCTGCCTTTTTGGCCACGCATGCGTGGCATCTTTTTGCCGCATCGGACAAAGACAATTTTCTCCGCTACAGCGCGGTGGAAAATATGGAGGATTGGTCGGCACCCTCTGATGCAGGGCAGGAGCTTGTTGAAACGGCGCACGGCGCGTTTGGCAGCGCGGTGACTGCCTACGGCGGGCACATTCTATACTTTAAAAAGGATGCGCTTTTTGAGCTTTACGGGACGGACCCCGTAAACTTTTCCCTCCTTTCCATCAGCGGGGACATCGGCTGCATCGCCGCTGCGACAATTTGCGAGGTCGATGGCAGATTGTACTTTTTGGGCCGTGACGGCGTGTATACCTACAGCGGCGGTGCGCGCCCGACGCGTATCAGCTTCCCTATCCAAAAATATATTGACAACATGGACGGGAAGGGCGCCGCATCAGGGAGCGACGGCGTGCGCTATTATCTCTCTTTGCCGCAAAAGGACGGCGAGACGGTGGTTTTGGTGTACGACACGCGCATAAATGCCTGGTTTTTAGAAGATGATGTTCCCTTTTTTGCGTTTGCGCGCACGGAGGATGGCTTTTATGGCGCTTCGGCAGACGGGACAGTATATGCCTTCGGCACAGAGGGCGACGAAACCGTTTCGTGGAGCTATACCTCGCGCCCGTATTTCTGCGAAAATTCACTTTCGCAAAATTGGCACCGATTGTATATCCGCGCTGAGGTGGCAGAGGGGGCGCATTACAAGGTTTTCTTAAGTCCATGGCTTTCGGGCGAAGGCTTTTTAGCTGTAGCCGAGGTGAGAAAAGGGGGCCTTATACAAATTGAACTGCCGCCGCGGTTTTTTGGCGCGCCGCATCTTCGCATCCGACTGGAGGGCGAAGGGGACGTTACAATCTCCACGATTGAGGCAGAGCTGCGCGGCAGAGAAAGAAGTTATATTTAGGAAAGGAGAAAAATATGCAGGTAAATGTTACGGATTATCTGAATGAACGAAAGTATAAAACGCAAAATAGCGGCGACACACTTTCTGTCATAGACCAAAGCGGAAAAAGCTACGAGATAGACACGAGCGCCTTTGCCAAAAAAGAGGACGGCTATTACGGCAATGCTGCTGACATTCGCACGGCACTCAATAAAAGCAATGTCGGTGCGCCCAAAGGGTATGTGCCGCTTCGAAATACGCTTTCGGAAAAGGGCGTAAACGTCGGCTATTCTCCAAAAAGTGACGCGCCCATTGTGGATGGCCAGCTTTTAAACCCGAGCGACAGCCGCCTTGTCAAGGTCGGGGACACCTATTACATGGATGCAGACTTCGCTAAAAGCTTTATGCCGAAAACGTATAAAGACCCATACGAGGACAAGGCGGAGGATCTCCTCGATTCTTTAATCAGAGCACGCTTTCGCTATGACCCCACGGAGGATGAATCGCTTAAAATGGCACAAAAATCAGCTATGCTGGCGGCAAAGCAATCTGCCAACAGTCGCGGCCTTTTGGGCGGCACGACGGCAGAAACGATGCGGCTTCGTGCCGCAGAGGAGCTTGTGCCGACGTATGAAAAGATGGCGTACGATCGGTTTTTAAACGAGCAGGCGAATAAGGTAAAAGCGCTCTCCATCCTCGATGCGTTGTCTGACAATGCGTTTCGGGAGTATGAGACCGAAAATGACACACGCTTAGAGACGCAGAAGCAGGCGTATTTGATAGAGGAAGCCGAGAGAGAAGCCTTTGAGGCAGACAAAAAGGCGGCAGCAGATACTGCGGCAAACGCTTTTGCTGAAGCACTGAAAAAGGTACAGCTTACGGGCGAGGTGGACGAAGAATCCGCGGCGGTGCTGCATCTTCCCAAGGGCACGCTGACCGAGGAAAGACGACAATTTTTGGAAGGCTTTCAGCAGGCAATGGAAAAGCTTATGAAAACGCATCAATATAATTTGGAGCGTGATGCTGCCGCCCTCGAAGGTGACCTTGCGAAGATTTACGCTAAAGAATAAACGAAAAAAGACAAACAGAAAACGGAGCTGAAAAATACAGCTCCGCTTTTAATTTTCTTAATGGGGATAGGAAAAAATGTTCAGAACGGGCAAACTG
>JAZNLF010000019.1:0-2542 GCA_045578945.1 Clostridia bacterium
AGGAATTATGTTTACACTTTTAAAAACAGAAGGAAAAGCGCGTCGCGGTACATTCCAAACTGTACATGGAACAATTGAAACCCCCGTTTTCATGAATGTTGGAACATCTGCTGCAATCAAAGGCGCAGTGTCTGCGATAGATTTAAAAGATGTACGCTGTCAGGTGGCGCTTTGTAATACATATCACCTGCACGTTCGCCCCGGTGATGATGTTGTACGAGATATGGGGGGATTACACTCCTTCATGCATTGGGATGGTCCGATTCTGACTGATAGTGGCGGATTTCAGGTTTTTTCACTCGCAAAGCTTCGCCAAATCAAGGAAGAAGGCGTGTATTTTCAGTCACACATAGATGGCAAACGCATCTTTATGGGGCCTGAGGAAAGCATGCAAATTCAGTCGAATCTTGGCTCTACAATTGCGATGGCTTTTGATGAGTGTGTGGAAAATCCATCACCGTATGATTATACAAAAAAATCGGTAGAAAGAACGACGCGTTGGCTTATCCGTTGCAAGGAAAAGCTTGCAAAATTAAATCAAAGCGATACGGCGTGCAATAAAAATCAGCTTCTTTTTGGCATTAACCAAGGCGGCACTTATGCAGATTTGCGAACACAACACATGCAGGAGATTGCGAAACTTGACTTGCCGGGCTACGCCATAGGCGGTCTTGCCGTCGGAGAAAGCCATGCGGAGATGTATCGCATTATTGACGCGGTTGAGCCTTTTATGCCAAAGGATAAGCCTCGATATTTGATGGGCGTCGGCACACCCGAAAATATTTTAGAAGGTGTACGGCGTGGCGTTGACTTTTTCGACTGTGTTATGCCGAGTCGAAACGCAAGGCATGGCTATATGTTTACAAATTATGGAATTATAAATCTCAATAACGCAAAGTATATGCGCGATGCCCAGCCGATTGAACCAGGCTGCGGTTGCCCTGCGTGCCAAAACCATTCCCGTGCATATATTCGTCATCTTTTAAAATCTGGCGAGATGCTTGGCATGCGTTTATGCGTCTTGCATAATCTTTATTTCTATAATCATTTGATGGAAGAAATTAGAGAAGCGCTGGATGAAGGACGCTATGAAGCTTACTTTAAAGAAAAAATAGAAATGGTGACAAAACGATTGTAATGTAAAAGGCTATCTTCATATGTTTTGAAGATAGCCTAATTTTATATTCTTTTTTTCACAAAGCGTGCAATCCGTGTCATTGCCTCTTCGATGTTTTGTACAGAGTATGCATAGGAGCAACGTATAAAGCCTTCTCCGCTTTGCCCGAATGCACAACCAGGAACAACAGCAACGTTCTCTTCTTCTAAAAGTTCTTCTGCAAAAGCAGTAGAGGATAGTCCTGTCTTTTGAATAGAGGGAAATACATAAAATGCACCACGCGGCTCAAAGCAGGAAAGCCCCATTTTTCGAAAACCATCCGTCATAAGCCTGCGCCGCTGATTATACTCCGTGCGCATTGATTCAATATCGGCATCCCCGTTTTCGAGCGCTTCAATTGCGGCATATTGGCTGGTAGTAGGTGTGCTCATAATCGCATATTGATGTACCTTTGTCATAACGGATATGATAGGCGCAGGTCCACATGCATACCCGAGCCGCCATCCCGTCATGGCATATGCCTTGGAAAAACCATTTACCAAAATGGTGCGTTCTTGCATATCAGAGATTTCGGCAATGGATACATGCTTGGTATCATAGGTAAGTTCTCCGTATATCTCATCACTCAGCACTAAGATATTCGTTTTTCGTAAAACATCTGCAATTTCCTCTAAATCCTTGCGCTCCATAATCCCACCCGTCGGATTGTTGGGGAAGGGAAAGACTAAAAGCTTTGTGCGGGGTGTAATTGCATTTTGTAAAGCCTCTTTTGTGAGGCGGAATGCATCTTCCTCACGCGTGATAATGGGGACGGGAATGCCGCCCGCAAGCGTGACGCAAGGGGCATAGCATACAAAGCTTGGCTCAGGAATTAAAACCTCATCACCAGGCTTTATTATAGTGCGAATACAAAGGTCAATTGCCTCACTTCCGCCCACAGTTACCAAAACTTCATTTTTGGGATTGTATTTTAATTGAAAGCGCCTGTCGAGATAACGGCATATTGCGGCACGAAGTTCTAACAGACCGGCATTTGCAGTATAATAGGTATGTCCTTTTTCAAGAGAATAAATGCCTGCATCACGTATGTGCCAAGGCGTTACAAAATCAGGCTCACCGACACCGAGTGAGATTGCATCCTTCCGCTCAGCAACAATATCAAAAAATTTACGTATACCGGAGGGTGGGATGGAGGCAACATGGCTGTTTACTATTTTAGAGTAATCTATCATAGCGAAATAATTCCCCTCTCATCTGCCTTTGGCTTTTCGTATATTTTACCTGCATCTTTATATGTTTTCAGCACAAAATGTGTACCCGTGCTGACAACTGAATCCATGGGCGCTAATTTTTCTGCTACAAATAATGCAACCTCTTTCATGGTTGTGCCTTCAACAATCAATCCAATATCAAAGCTGCCCGACA
>JAZNLF010000020.1:0-6530 GCA_045578945.1 Clostridia bacterium
TGGGACGGGGTACACTTTGGGCTTTTTGGCATATCAAATCGGGACAATCCTTGAAAAAGGCGAGGTTGGCGATGGCTTTTTGCCCGGACTTTTAGCAGTAATGGCAATGGTAGCAATTCTCGTATATCTGATGGTAAAGCCGAAAAATACGGCGCAAGTCTCAATGGATGTGGGGGCATAATATGGATACGATTGTGGTAGCCTTGGTTTTGGCGGTGATTCTTGGCGGTGCAGTTTACTATGTATATAAGGAGAAAAAAAGCGGGACCGTATGTATAGGCTGCCCGCATGCGAAAACATGCAGTAAAAAATCTTGCGACAAAGCGGGGGAGGTAAACCGGAATGACGAAATATGATGTAAAAGGGATGCATTGCGCCGCATGCAGTGCACGTGTGGAGAAGGCGGCGCAAGGCGTTGCGGGCGTCGAAGCCTGCACGGTGAATCTTTTGACAAATACGCTTTCGGTAGAAGGGACGGCATCCCCCGAGGCGATTATCAAAGCGGTGGAGGAAGCAGGCTATTCGATAGCGGAAAGCGGTGCGCCCGCACCACAAAAAAGCGAGGCGGATGACAACAAAAAAGAAATTAAGACGGAGCGAACCAGACTCTTTTGGTCGCTCGGTCTTTTGTGCGCTTTGATGTACCTTTCCATGGGACACATGTTGCATTTGCCGCTGCCGCAGTTTATGGCAGAAA
Source organism: Clostridia bacterium (assembly GCA_045578945.1). Taxonomy (GTDB): domain Bacteria; phylum Bacillota; class Clostridia; order UMGS1883; family UMGS1540; genus JAQXGO01. The sequence continues at coordinate 698 of JAZNLF010000020.1, forward strand.
ATGCGGCGGTTAATGCTTTGACGCAGCTTCTTTTATCGGGGTTTATTTTGGTGATAAACCAGCGATTTTTCATAAACGGCTTTCGTGCGGCCTTTCGCGGTGCGCCCAATATGGATACGTTGGTTGCCATGGGCTCTGCGGCAGCATTTTTATATAGCACGGTCGTTTTATATACCATGCTTTTGGAGGATGCGGCGCACCTGCATGACCTCTATTTTGAATCCGCCGCGATGGTGTTGACGCTTATAACGCTCGGTAAAATGCTGGAGGCTGCGGCAAAAGGAAAAACGACAAGTGCTATTCGAGGCCTTGTTAGCCTTAAACCCCAAAAGGCGACGCTTATAAAGGATGGGGTGGCGCGTGAGGTCAGTGTAGATGCAATCGGCGTCGGCGATATTTTTGCCGTGCGCCCGGGGGAACGCATCCCTGTAGACGGCATTTTGGTCAAAGGCGCGAGTGCGACAGATGAATCCGCCATTACGGGGGAAAGTATTCCCGTTGATAAGGCGGAGGGCGACAGCGTCATTTCGGGAACCATGAATCAATCGGGATACATGGAGTGCAGAGCCACACGTGTAGGGGAAGACACCACGCTTTCGCAAATCATACGCGCGGTCAATGATGCGGCCGCTTCCAAAGCGCCGATTGCAAAAATTGCAGATAAGGTTTCGGGCATTTTTGTACCGATTGTACTTTTGATTGCGGTGATAACATTTGTTATCTGGATGCTTTTGGGGCGTACATTCGGCTTTTCACTCGCGCGTGCCATTTCGGTCTTGGTAATCAGCTGCCCTTGTGCGCTCGGCCTTGCAACGCCCGTGGCAATTATGGTCGGTAGCGGTATCGGCGCGAAAAACGGGATTTTATTTAAGACGGCGACTGCGCTCGAAAATGCAGGCAAGGCAAAAATTGTAGTACTGGATAAAACAGGCACAATTACAGAGGGCGCGCCCTATGTAACCGATATTCTGCCTATGCCCGGTGGGGATAGGGCCACACTTTTGGAGGTGGCGGTTTCTCTGGAACAGAAAAGCGAGCATCCGCTTGCAAAGGCAATTATACGCTTGGCGGAAGAGAAAAATATTATGGCAAAATCAATTTCGGATTTTGCGGCGGTAGCGGGAAACGGCCTTATTGGCACTATGGAGGGCGCGGCAGTTTGCGGCGGTAACTTCAGCTTTATTAAGGCGCATGCAAAAAATGCCGAGGACATGAAAGAGACAGAGGACCGCCTTGCAAGCGAGGGGAAAACGCCGCTTTATTTTGCAAAGGACGGTAATCTTCTGGGCATCATAGCGGTGGCAGACAGATTGAAGGCGGACAGCGCAGCGGCCGTTCGGGCGCTTCGCAAAATGGGACTTCGCGTTGTAATGCTGACGGGGGATACCGAAAAAACTGCGGCAGCGGTCGGCCGCCTCGCGGGCATTGACGAGGTATATGGCGCGGTAAAGCCGCTTGATAAAGAGAGAATTATCCGTGATTTAAAAAAAGAAGCACCCGTGATTATGGTCGGGGACGGGATTAACGATGCGCCTGCCCTGACGAGCGCAACGGTCGGCTTTGCGGTCGGCACGGGAACGGATATTGCGGCGGATGCGGCGGACGTTGTGATTATGAAGAGCAGCATTTTCGATGTGGTGCACGCCATCCGCATCAGTCGCGCCGTCATTTTGAATATTTATGAAAATCTGTTATGGGCGTTTGGCTATAACATAATCGGGATTCCGCTTGCGGCAGGGGCGTTTATCGTACCCTTCTCCCTTACGCTGAATCCGATGTTTGGCGCGGCGGCCATGAGTATTTCAAGTGTTTTGGTGGTTTCCAATGCGTTGCGATTGCAACTTATGGATTTTTCTGAAAAAAAGAAGGAGGAAAAGAAAATGGAAAAAGTAATGAAAATTGAAGGCATGATGTGTCCGCATTGTGAGGGGCGCGTGAAAGCGACGCTGGAAGGCATGGAAGGCGTTTTGAAGGCAGAGGTCAGCCATGAAAGCGGCACGGCAAAAGTTACCGCAGCTGCGCATGTGTCAGACGAGGCATTAAAAGCCGCGGTCGAAGCGCAAGGCTATACCGTTACCGATATATCTTGAGGATGCCTGTCGCTTTTTGTGTGCGGCGCCAAAAAATTTTTGAGGCATAAAAATATATATAAATTTTGCACTTTTGCGATAAGAATCCGCTTTTATCGCAAAAGTGTTTTTTTATAATTATATATAGGAAACATTGTATGCCGTAATTCATGTTTTTGGGGGTTGACATAAAGCAAGAAATGATGTATAATTTAGTAGAACTTATTAAATCGACATCATTAGGCACGTCATAATGTATTTAATTTCACTACACAGTCAAGGCCTCCGGTGGCCGCTTTATCATCTTCTTATGTTCATGCAAAAGAAACAAAAGAAAAAAAGTCGGGGATGGAACTTATCACTCGGCTATTTGTTGTCTATTTGTTTAAAAATAAAAGGCAAAGGAAAATGAAGGAGTACATATAATGATTTTGAGACGGTGGGAATGCCTTCCCAAGGAAATGCAAAATGATGCGGTTAAAAAGTATTATGATATTCTGAAAAAGAAACAGGTAAGTCTAATTTTTAAGAGGATATTTGACATTTTACTATCTTCAATTCTTCTCGTCCTCTTCTCGCCGATTTTTTTAATTTTGGCGATTGCGATAAAACTCGACAGTCCCGGGCCGGTGTTTTATCGGCAAACGCGGATTACAAGGTATAATGAAAAGTTTCGTATTTTTAAATTTCGGACGATGCGGCAAGGGGCAGACAAAGGCTCTTTGGTTACGCTCTATCATGATGATAGAATTACGCGCGTGGGAAAGATTATCAGGGGCTGCCGACTGGATGAAATTAGCCAACTGATTGATGTTTTTCGCGGTAAGATGACATTTGTGTCTGTTCGCGCGCAGACACAAAGATATACAGAAAAGTACACCCCTGAAATGATGGCTACACTTCTTCTGCCTGCGGGGGTAACAAGCATGGCTTGTATCTTTTTTAAGGATGAGGCCAAGCTCCTTGAAGGTGTAGCAGATATAGATAAGGTGTATGTCGAACAAATATTGCCTGCCAAAATGTACTATAACCTGAAACAGATTGCAGAATTTTCTCTGTGGAACGATATAAAGATTATGTTTATGACTGTCTTTGCAGTACTGGGAAAGAAATATAAGGACGATTATGTTATGCCCAAAAAAGAGGACGAAGTCAGGGCTTGAGGTAAAAGACACGAATTTTGCAGAAAAAAGTGTCGTACTTTCTGAAAGAAAGAGGCGTATTATGCAGTACAGTGTTTTAATGACAGTTTACGGCAAGGATAATCCCGAATACTTCAAATTGTCATTATGGAGTATGATTAATCAATCCAAAAAACCGGATGAAATTGTGATTGTGAAGGACGGGCCTGTTCCGACAGAGATTCAAAAAGTAATTGATGATGCAGATAGAGACAATCCCAATGTAATTACGCAAATTCAATTGGAAGAAAATCACGGGCTTGGTTATGCGTTGAATGCGGGAATAAAGGTGTGCAGAAATGAGCTTGTAGCGAGGATGGATGCAGACGATATTTCGTTGCCGACGCGTTGCGAAAGGCAGCTTTCCGAGTTTGAGGCAAATCCTGCATTGGATATCGTCGGGTGTCATATCATTGAATTTGATGGTGTGCCGGAAAACGAAGTGGGCAGAAGAAATGTGCCGCTTGACAATGATTCCATACATCGGTATGCAAGGAAAAGGTCTCCGTTTAATCATCCAACGGTTATGTACAAAAAAAGCCGTGTGGAAGCGGTTGGCGGATATGGTGACCTGAGGAAAAACCAGGATGCAGACCTTTGGATAAAAATGTTGTCCCAAGGTGCGGAATGTAGGAATATGGATGAACATCTTTTACAATTTCGGTTTGATGAAGGCACCTATAAAAAGCGAAAAAACTGGATACATACAAAGCTCTTGATTGGCATAAGATGGCGTGCATATAAATCCGGTTTTTGTTCGTTTGTTGATTTTTTACAGGTGGCGGTCATGCAGATGGCAATCTATCTTATGCCTGTGCCGTTTCAAAAGTTTGTGTATAAAAAAATATTAAGGAGATAGCCGTGGGCGTTGTACAAAAAATAAATTATCAGCTGAATAAGCACCCCGGTATCAAAAAGGGAATTAAGCGTGTGTATCAAAGGATGGCATATGCGATTTCCCCGAAGATAAAGGCGGAGGGGAATATTTTGTGCGTCACACCGCATGACAATTATGAGTATTTCTTTGGCTACTATGATAAATCGCCGTGGGATAGCTCGGGGCGGTACATGCTTTCGATGCGTGCTGAGAATACTTGGAGTGACGTCAGTCCGAAAAAGGCAGCAGAAATTGTCCTGATTGATACAGAAAAAAACAATCAGATGACCGTTTTGGCAAAAACAACATCTTGGAATGTGCAGCAAGGCGCAATGCTGCAATGGCTCGGCCCTGATTTTCGGGACAGAATTTTATACAATGATTGCAGAGACGGGAAATATTGTTCTGTGATTTTAAGGTTGTCCTATACGGAGAACGCAATCAATGTAACGGAGGAAAAGGTTCTTCCCATGCCTGTGTATTCCGTAGCGGCAGACGGCTCGTTTGCACTCACTTTGGATTTTTCGCGTCTTTACAGATTGCGTCCCGGCTATGGGTATTACAATGTGCCGGAGCGTACAGAAGATAAAAAACTGCCGAAGGAGCCTTGTATTTGGCGTGTCAATATTGAAACAGGTGAATTTTCACCGCTCCTCTGTTACACGGATTTTGCCGATTTTGAACATCGAAAAGAGATGGACGGGGCAGAGCATAAGGTAAACCACATTATGTTATCCCCAAGCGGCAAGCGATTTATGGTACTGCATCGTTGGTTTGACGGCGGACGAAAATACACAAGGCTTGTCACATGTAATGTGGACGGCACAGATATGTATAATCTATGTGATGACGATATGGTCAGCCATTGCTGTTGGAAAAATGACAATGAAATTCTCGCCTTTGCAAATAAGAAGCAAAGCGGAAGCGGCTATTATTTAATGCAGGATAAAACCAAAACGTATGTTCAGCACTGGAAGGGTATTGATTTTGACGGGCACCCCAGTTTTTCGCCAAACGGAGAAAAAATTGTTTTTGACCGATATCCCGATAAAGCACGCGTCGCGGCCGTAATGGTAAGCGATAGCGATAACATGGAGGCGTCCGAGGTGCGAACGATTGCGAAGGTATTTGCACCCTTTAAATATGATAACGATACGCGGTGTGACCTGCATCCGAGATGGAACAGAAACGGCGATAAGGTTTCGTTTGATGCAGTGTTTGAAGGACATAGAGGACTATATGTTGTGGAGGAGAGAAAATGAGTAAATTAGTAAGCGTGGTAATTCCCACACATAACAGGGCGGATTTGTTGCCCCGAGCAATAGAGAGTGTCCTTCGGCAGACGTATTCCAATGTAGAGGTTATCGTTGTGTCGGATGGCTCGACGGATGATACGGAAGCGGTGGTCAAGGCCATCTCGGAAAAAGACAGTCGCGTGCGATTTATCGGTTATGCACCTGCAAAGGGCGGTAATGTTGCACGAAATACAGGCATAGAGAATGCCTGCGGAGAATATGTTGCGTTTTTAGACGATGATGATGAATGGTTTCCCGAAAAAGTAGAGAAGCAAGTGGAGCTTATGGAAAAGAATAGCGAGGTTGGGCTTGTCTACACGGGCGTACATATTATTTATGTTAACGAAAAAGTAGAGTATAATTCGATTCCGAAGGAAAAAGGAGATTTAAAAAAGCGGATAAAGTCGGATC
>JAZNLF010000021.1:0-2133 GCA_045578945.1 Clostridia bacterium
CGGACAGAAAAATGCCGCAAAGGTCTGCCAAAAGCGCGCTTTTTAAGGTGTGGCGTGTGTCCTTTGCTTTCGTGGCGGCAAAATAGACGGTGAGTGTGTAAAACGTCGTTTCCGTAGAGCCTGAGATAACAGAGGCAACGCGCCCCGCGAAGCTGTCAGGCCCGTATGTGGACAAAACGTCCTGCAAAACGGCGACAGAGGCACCGCCCGAAATCGGGCGCAAAAGGGCCATCGGCAAAACCTCGGCGGGAAAGCCGATAAACGAGGAAAAAGGGCCGAGTGCGTGGCACAAAAGGTCAATCGCGCCCGATGCGCGGAGCATGGTGATGGCGCTGACAAGACCAATAATAGAGGGCAAAATGGATACGGCGGACGAAAGACCGCCCTTTGCACCTTTTAAAAACGCATCAAAAATATGTACGCCGCGGAAAAGTCCAAAAAAGACAATAAGAGCAATGGAGGCAGGTAAAACGGCTGCAGAAAAAGCTTGCATATATTAGCTCCGTTTCTCAAAAATTTTTGCGCTTATCACGCCGCATAAAAGGGCGGCGGCTGAAACAATCCATACAGGAACCATAATTTCCGCAGGGGCGCTCGATCCCGCATCCTGACGAAGCAGTATAAGCGTTGTAGGCAGAAGCTGAATGGATGCGGTGTTGATTAGAACGAACATACACATCGCATCGGATGCGCGTTTTTTGCTGCCGTTTTCCGCGTCGAGTGCCTCCATGGCACGAAGGCCGAGCGGTGTGGCAGCATTACCGATGCCGAGCAGATTTGCGCTTATATTCATTACAATTGCCTCCATCGCGCGCCCCTTTGGAGAAATCCGCGGAAATATAAGACGTGTGATGGGGCGTATGAGGCGTGCAACGCCTTTTATAATACCCGCGCGCTCGGCAATTTCCATAAGTCCCGTCCAAAAGCACATGACGCCGAGCATTTTAAGGATGAGCGTTACACCTTCGGCAGCACCTTCCATCGCGGCGGCGCTGACCATGTCGATACGCCCCGTGAAAAATGCGGTAATCACAGAAATCAGAATCAGAAAGCCCCAGATAAAGTTCAGCATATGATACCTCCAATTAGTAGAATATATGCGGTGGGGCACATTACCATGTCTTACAAATTCTTCCAAGATTAAACAAAATTTTACATTTTTCTTGACAAAAAAAGCGAAAGATGGTATACTGAATATAAGTAAAATACAAAGGAGAGAGGAAGAGTGAAATCTACAGGAATGGTCCGTCGCGTAGACGAATTGGGGCGAATTGTCCTGCCGAAAGAACTTCGAAATACATTTGATATTGAGGAAAAGGATGCCCTTGAGATATATACGGAGGGCAACACCATTATTTTGAAAAAATATGAGCCGTCCTGCATCTTTTGCGGGGATGCTGCGGATGTAACCACATTCCATGGCAGAAATGTTTGCCGAAAATGCATAAAAGAATTACAGCAGGCATAAAAGTGCTTTTTATACAAAAAACGCTGAAGTGAACGTATCGCTTCAGCGTTTTTTCATCTGTAGTTTATCGCGCTTTTAAAAAGGCAAGTGCTTCTCGAACGGTTTTTGCAGGGTGAAAATGTACATTCTTATAGGTGTTATGCAGTGCCTTTGCGTTTTCCTGCGGCAGGACAATTTCGTGAAAGCCGAGTTTTACAGATTCCGCCACACGTTTTTCAACGTGGGAGATAGAGCGCAATTCACCCGTAAGACCAATCTCACCCAAAAACACCATGTTCGAGGGAATTGCTATCCCTTTAAAGCCCGAATAGATGGCGGCGGCCAAAGAAAGGTCTGCCGCAGTTTCGTCTATCCGAAGACCGCCGATGACATTAATATAAACGTCCTGATTTTGCAGATTCAGGCCCACACGCTTTTCCAAAACCGCAATCAGAAGATTGACGCGACCGAGGTCTGTCCCCGATGCCATCCGTCGCGGAATGCCAAAGCCTGACGGGGAGACAAGCGCCTGCACCTCTGCCAAAAGCGGGCGTGAGCCTTCAAGTGAGCATAAAACTGCGGAGCCGGGGGCACCCTCGGGCCGCTCGGATAAAAGCATGGCGGAGGGATTTAAAACCTCCGATAAGCCTTTATCGCCCATATCAAAAACACCGATTTCGTTGGTG
>JAZNLF010000022.1:0-10426 GCA_045578945.1 Clostridia bacterium
CCCCTCGGGCGTGGCATCCTCGGGTACATTATATTTTTTCTTCCACGCACCCAGCGCATCCCCCTCTATCGTAAAGGAATCCCCATGCACGGGAAAGCCGTCGGTCACGGCAACGCCATCCTCCGAAACACACTGATAAAGACGCAGAATCAAATCATTTTGCGCCGCATTATCTAAGCTGTTTGTTTTATAAAGCCGAATGGCGAAAACAGTTTCGTTTGTGACTAAGGATTTGCCGTTTCTGTCGAATATCTCGCCGCGCGGCGCCTTAATCACGCTGGTTTTCACAAGGCGATTGCGACTTTGTTCCAGATACGCGCTGCCGTTTATAATCTGCAAATCCACCAGGCGACAAAACACCAGAAATACAAAGACCGCAACGATAAAATAAATGACACGATATCGTTTCAAAGGCGCGTCCTCCTTTCCGTCTTGGGTTTAGTGATGACGGTAATCGGGTGAAACAAAAGAAGTTCCAAAATTGCCGTGTACGCCGCCATGGGTACGATGATGCGAAAGAGCGCATATATAAAATTGCCGTCCCCCCACACAGTAAAGCCAAACAAACATAAAATCACATTGCACAATGCAGATGCAACAAAAGCAATCCCTGCCGTTACAGCGGGCGTATTTTTATAAACAAGCTCCAAAAACATGCGTGCGCCGAGCGAAATATACAAAAATAAAAGCGTATAAAAGCCGAAGGTCCGCCCCCAGCATATATCCATCAAAACACCTGCCGCAAATCCGTATACGCCCGCCTCTATGGGCGTAGATACCATTGCCATGGCAATGACCGCCGCTAGGAGAAAGGCAGGGGATATATGCAGTATGCCAATGTAGGTGCCTATGGTCGTATCCGCCAAAAAGGCAAGAAAAAGTATCAATATTTTCCAAATATGCCGCATTATTCCGCCTCCCCTTTGCGGATAACCATAACCTCTATGATGCGTTTGAAATCGGAAACAGGCTCTACAACTGCTTCATAGTAAAGGCCTTGTGCGTCTACCGAAAGGCTTTTGATTTTGCCAATGAGGAGTCCCTCGGGATAAATCCCGCCAAGGCCCGAGGTTTCCACAAAATCACCCACAGTCACCTCTGCATCTCTCGATAAGTACGATAATTTGCAAAGCCCCTCCGTCATAAGCTCGAGGCTTCCCTCCAAAATTGCGGTATCGCCCGTTCTTTCAATAATGCAGCCAGCTGCACTTTTGGAATCAATGACGGAAACTACGTTGCTCCACGTTGTGCCGACCTCATAAATATAGCCTGCAAGTCCCGTACTCGTCATAACCGCATCATATTTTTTTAGGCCGTCCTTTGTGCCCTTGTCAATTTTAAAGACATTGTACCACGCGCCCGCATCCTTTGCCACCACGCGCGCGCCGACCATGTCATACTCTGTATGTCCTTCCTTCAAAGAGAGAAGACCGCGGAGCCTTTCATTTTCGTTTTTATATTTATATAAATCACGCGTTTCCTGTTCTAAGGCTGCCACTTTTTCCTTCAGCTGCGCATTTTCCTCCCGATAATGGGTATTGGATTTAAACTTGCCGAAAAAGGCGGTTGTCCCTTCCCCGATACTGTGGAAAAACCGCTGCACGGGTGAAATCGCAACGCCGACCGCATCCTCCACAAAGGATGCCTTATCCCTGCTGACGGTGGAAACTGCCATCAGAATTAAAACTGCCACAGTGACAATTAAAAGTACAATGAAAAATCTGCTTTTAAAAAAGTTTCCCATAAGCTTCTCTCCTACATTTCTTCTAAAAGACGGCGAAGCGCCGAAAGGGGCAGGCCAATCACATTCTGTATATCACCCGAGACCGCTTCAACCAGCGCGCCACCCTTCCCTTGGATGCCGTACGCGCCCGCTTTGTCCATCGGTTCGCCTGTTTTTATATAATCCGAGATTTCCGCATCGGAAAGCGCGCGAAAGGTAACATACGTTTCTTCACAATGCGTACGCATATACCCGTCTGCCGCACGCACGACCGCAATCCCCGTCATTACCGCATGTGTTTTGCCCGAAAGCTGCCGCAGCATGCGAAAGGCATCCGCCTCACTTTGCGGTTTGCCTAAAATCTCATTTCCATCCACTACAATCGTGTCCGCACCGATGACAAGCCCATTTTGTTTTGACGCCGCCGTAGCCGCCTTCTTCGCCGCCAAAAGCTGCACCGCCATTTTCGGGCAGTCCGACGGCTCCATGGTTTCATCAACATCCACGGGGCAGACCGCGAAGGAAAATCCCGCGTTCTCTAAAATTTCACGCCGCCGCGGTGACGCGGATGCGAGTATGATTTTATCGCCCTGTTGAACCAAAGCCACCCTCTCCTCTCTCCGTTTGGGAAAGTGCGTCCACCTCGCGGATTGTCGCCTGCGGTGCAGGGGTAATGACCATCTGTGCAATTCTGTCCCCCGGCATAATGGTATATGCTTCCTGCCCGAGGTTAATCATACTGCACATAATTTCACCCCTATAATCACTGTCAATGACACCGACGCTGTTTGTCAGCGCAATCCCATGCTTCGTGGAAAGGCCGCTTCGCGCAAAGACCAATCCTACATACCCTGTCGGAATCGAGACGCAAATCCCCGTGGGTACCATTTTCCGCTCCATCGGAGCAAGCGTTATGGCCTCATCCGTTGCCGCCGCAAGGTCAAGACCTGCCGCGCCCGCGGTTTTATAGCTTGGCACAGCCGTTTGTCGCAATACTTTTATTTCCATATCCATTATTTTTTATTTCCTTTACCATTTTATTCTTTTATTATAATATAAAACGTGTGTAAAAGCAAACGTATTTTAAAAATTTACAAATTCTTTGCGATTGCATTTTTCAAAAAAGCGTGGTATACTCTATATATTCTGTGAATCATGAGGAGAGAAAAATGAAGAAAAAAGATTTTATTGCGCGCTTTGCCGAGACGGAGGAAGATAAAATTATCCTTGCACATATTCTGGACAAAGAAGCGCTTACTGCGGAAAGGGACATCCCCACCGCCGTCCATTTTCTGGATATGCGCCTGCAATCCATTATCCTCTCTGCGGAAAAGTATTTTTCCGTAATGCCCGTATTATGGGGCGGCTTTCCCGACGCGGAACGGAAAATGTTATTTTTTCTCCCTTCTTATATGACAGAGGTGCCCGCCGATGCCATTTCCCTTCTCATTGCCACACATAAAGCCCCGAAAGCGCCTGCGCATCGCGATTATCTCGGCAGTATTTTGGGACTTGGTCTTACGCGTGCCAATGTCGGGGATATTCTTGTTTCGGAAAAAGGCGCACAAATTCTCGTCGCAAAGGAGATTGCCGACTTTATTCTTACCAATCTTACAAGCGCGGGGCATGTGCACCTTTCCGTGACGGAAAAGCCGCTCTCGGCTTTGGAAATACCGCATGCAGAAGCAACTGAAAAAACGGTGACGCTCTCCTCTCTTCGCATTGACGGAGCCGTCAGCGCTGCCTTCGGTGTGTCGCGCTCGATTGCCGCGGCGGCGGTGGAAAGCGGTGCGATATATGTTAATGACCGCGTCGTTTCCAAAAACAGCTATCTTGTCGATGGCGGCGATAAAATCAAATGGCACCGCCATGGACGTGCGTATGTGGAGCGCATTGGCGGGCAAAGCCGAAAAGGACGTATTTTCGTCACATTTCGCCTTAATACATGACAAAACACATGGCGTTTTTTAACTTTCTGTAAATTCCAATGAATAATTTGTAAACACTTCCCTTGTAGCCTTGACACCCGTTTAGAAAAACGATACAATTGGTACGTACTTCAAAACAAGGGAGGCTTTTTTATGCAAAAACCAAATATATCATTTTTAAAAAAATACAAACGAAAACACCTGATTTTGATTGCGGGTATTTTAATTATTTGTATTCTTGCCGCCATTTTCGTGCCTTCATTTTTCAAAAAAGATGAAAAGAACAATGTACGGACGGAAGCGCGCGTTACGCGCGGCACCGTTATGAAAACGGTGGAAGGCTCAGGCACCATTGAGGCGATTGACCAGTATACCATCAGCGCACTTGTATCGGGTGAAATTCTTTCCGACACGTTTGAGGAAGGCGATATGGTAGAAAAGGATGACCTTCTTTATACCATCGACAGTACAAATCTTGACTACACCATTCAAAAAGCGCAATCCTCTGTGGAAACGGCGCAGCTTTCCTACGATGAAACGATGAAAAATATCAGCTACCAATCCGTAACCGCACCGATTTCGGGCACCATTACCGAGCTTTACGTAAAAGAAGGCGATGAAATCTCTGCGGGAACAAAGATTGCCGAAATTATAAATCAGGACACACTTTGTCTTACGCTCGATTTTCTGACAGAAGACGCAAGGCGGATACAAACAGGCGATATTGCATCTGTCACCGCCGTCACCGCCCCGAGCGAAGTCCTCTCGGGCACAGTCAAAAGCGTAGCCTCCGGCAGTATTACAAACCCGAGCGGTACACCTGTTACGAAGGTGGAAATTCTTGTACATAACCCGGGTGCACTTTTGCCCGACACCCTGGCCACCGCCACGGTCGGCAGCTATGCCTGCAATGCGGCAGGTACACTTTCCTATTTGGACAAAAAAACAGTGGTTGCCAAAACAGGCGGCGAGGTCACGGCACTTACCTACAAAAGCGGTGACGCCATAGAAAGCGGCGCACAGATTTTAAAATTATACAGTGACAATACCGATATCTCCATCAAAAAAAGCAGTATCTCCTTAAATGATGCTGCACATTCTCTCCAAAACGCCTATGACCAGCTCGCGGATTACCAGATTAAGGCGCCGATTTCGGGCAAGGTCATTCAAAAAAATGTCAAGGCGGGCGATAAGCTTGACAGCGGCTCGGGCAGTAATGCCTCTTCCATGGCCATTATCGCAGACCTTTCCACCCTCACGTTTGAAATGAGTGTGGATGAGCTTGATATTACTTCCATTCGGGAAGGGCAGACAGTCGAGGTGACGGCGGACGCCGTGGAGGGCAAAACCTTCAGCGGTATCGTGGATAACGTCAGCATTGTCGGCACCACGCAAAACGGCGTTACATCTTATCCCGTAAAGGTAGTTTTAGATGGTGCGGAAAGTGAATCGCTTATCCCCGGCATGAATGTCAATGCAACCATTATTGTAGAATCACACACGGATGTTCTTTTAGTTCCCCTCTCCGCCGTAGAACGAAATAATTTGGTTCTCCTAAAGGGTGACGCGCCTTCCAAAAGCACCGATGACGCCGCGCGTCCTCTGCCCGAGAACGCGCCCGAAGGCTACTACTATGTTTCCATCGAAACAGGCATCTCGGATGATAGCTTTATTGAAGTGACCAAGGGGCTCCAAGAGGGCGATATTCTTCTTCTCCCTGATACCGATAGCAATAAAAACGTAGAATTTACCATGGCTGCACCGCAAGGCATGATGGGCAACATGTCCGGCATGGGTGCGCGCAGCGGTATGGGCGGCGGCATGCCAAGCGGCGGTATGCCGGGCGGCAACATGCGGTAGGAGGGTATATGATTCAGCTTACGGATATTTATAAAATCTATTCGGATGGTGATAGTGAAATCCGCGCGCTTGACGGCATTTCCCTTCATGTTAAAAAAGGCGAATTTGTCGCCATTGTCGGCTCTTCAGGCTCAGGGAAATCGACCTGTATGAACATCATCGGATGCTTGGATGTGCCGACAAGCGGCACGTATCGCCTAAACGGCATTGACGTCAGTACCATGCGCGAAAAAGAGCTTGCCCACGTTCGAAATCGCGAGCTTGGCTTCGTGTTTCAGCAGTATAACCTGATTCAAAAGCTCAGCGTTTTGGAAAACGTGGAGCTGCCGCTTTTATATCGCGGCCTTTCGGCAAGCGAGCGGCGTTCCCTTGCAATGGAGGCACTCGACCGCGTCGGTATCGCCGACCGCGCCAAAAAACGGCCCTCCCAGCTTTCGGGCGGCCAGCAACAGCGCGTATCCATCGCACGTGCCCTCGCGGGGCGGCCGAAAGTTATATTGGCAGATGAACCGACGGGTGCTTTGGATTCAAAAACAGGGCGCGAGGTCATATCCTTTATGCAAACGCTCCATAAGGAAGGCACAACCATTGTCCTTATCACGCACGATAATTCCATCGCAGCGGCAGCACCACGCACAGTGCGGATTCATGACGGCCTCATCACCGAGGACAACGGAAGGGAGGCTTCCATATGAATATACGCCAATCCTTCATGCTGGCACTCAAAAGCCTTGCTGCCAGTAAAATGCGTTCTTTTTTGACGATGCTCGGCATCATTATCGGCATCGCCGCTGTTATCATTTTAGTCAGCCTTATGAACGGCCTTACGGACGATGTCATTTCCACATTTGAAGATATGGGTGCAAATGCCCTGACTGTGTCTATCTCAGGCCGCGGCGGCAATCGCAGTATCTCGCCTGCGGAAATGGAAGATTTTGTTATGGAGCATCCCGATATTTTCGGCCATGTTTCGCCGACTGTGAATCTTTCTGCCACCATAAAGGTCGGCAACACCAATGTCAGCTCGTCGGGTGTGGGCGTTGGTGAAAGATATGCCAGTATTAAGGATTCCAAGGTGCAGCTTGGGCGGCACATTACATACCTTGATGTTTCCGAGCGTACCCGAAACTGTGTTATAGGGACCTATCTTGTCAAGGAGCTGTTTGATGGCGAAAATCCAATCGGCCAGACGCTTTCGATAAACGGTTACACGTTTTCCGTCGTCGGCGTTTTGGAGGAGGTCGGCACCAGCATTGCAAGCGGGGCAGACAACACCTTTCTTATCCCCTACACCACGGCTGTGCAAATTGCAAAAACACGCTTGAGTTCCTTTACGGTATCCGCCGCCTCAAAAGATACAACAAGCGCGGCGCGCACCGCTCTAACGCAATTTCTCACAGATGAATTTCAATCGGACGATTATTTTTCCGTGATTGATATGTCCTCGATTGCAGATGCACTCAATGAGCTTATCGGGACGATGACATCCATCTTAGTTGGCATCGCCGCCATCTCGCTTTTGGTCGGCGGTATCGGCATTATGAATATCATGCTGGTTTCTGTCACCGAGCGCGTGCGTGAAATCGGCATACGAAAATCACTCGGTGCAACGCCGTGGGATATTTTGGGACAGTTTGTGGTCGAAGCGGCCGTCACAAGCGGCATCGGCGGCGTTTTGGGCATTCTGCTCGGGATTGGCGGCGCCGTTGGCGCTTCTAAGCTGATAGGCCTTAGCGTATCTGTTTCTATGGATGCAGTACTTATCGCCTTCTCGGTTTCCGCGGCAATCGGAATTGCCTTTGGATTTTTTCCCGCGCGGAAGGCATCACGCCTCAATCCCATTGATGCGCTTCGTCATGACTAATGGAGAAAGGAAGTTACACTATGCTTAAAAAAATTCTCGCGCTATCCCTGATTTTATGTCTTTTCCCGTTTTCGGCCGCATTCGCAGAAACGGACCGCCATGCACTTTTGTCAGAACTCGGGATTATGACAGGCTATGAGGATGGCACGTTTCGGGGTGAAAACAATTTAACACGCGCCGAATTCACGAAAATTGCAGTTATGGCCTCGCCTGACCGCAAAAACGTGCAGACAGGCCACGCCATCTCCCCGTTCCCCGATGTGCCACACGCGCTCTGGTCTGCACCTTACATTACACTTGCCGCAAAAAGCGGCTATGTCACAGGGTATCTTGACGGTTCTTTCCGTCCTGACGGCACTGTGACGCTCGCCGAGGCAACCGCCGTTTTTCTGCGTCTTTTAGGCTATGAAAACAGCGAATTTGGCGCGTCGTGGCCGCGCGGTCATATGGAAATTGCGAAGAATATTGGTCTTTTGGCGGGCATTGACAAAACAGCCGATGACGCAATTACAAGGGACAACGTCGCCACTTTGTTATATACACTTCTTGATATGCAGATGCATGACAGGGAGGCGCCATATCTCTCCACGCTTAGTCTTGTAAAATACGAAAATGCGGTTATATACGCCTCAAGTGCGGAGGACAGCACTTTGCCGTCCAATAAAATTTCCACAAGTGTCGGCACCTTCAAAAAGGGCAATACCTTTTCAGCGGATTCCGTCGGTTGCCGCGGCGACCTTTTCATTGAAAACGGTGATACGATTTTCGCCTTTATAAAAAAGGCACAGGTAACGAAAACCTGCGCAGTATATGCCACGCTTTCCGATGGAATTATCACCTATCAAAATGGCATACTGGAAAAAATTGCGCTTTCCGACGGCGTGCCTTTATATGAAAACGGCGCACCATCGGGCACGCTCGTAAAATCCAAACTTTCCATGGGCGATGTTTTGGAAATTAAGTATAAAGAGGACGACAGCGTTGAATACGTCATTTTGGATACAAAGGGCGTTGATGGGCCTTTTACGGTATTAAACCAGAGCTGGACAAATCAATTTCCCGTCACCGCCGCGACCGCCATTATGCGAAACGGCCAGAAGGTCTCCAAAGATGCCGTTGAAACGTATGACGTTTTGTATTATTCCGAAGCGCTTGACATGGTGCTTGCCTATACCGAGAAGGTCACGGGTGTATATCAGGATGCCGCCCCTTCCAAGGACATTCCCTCCTCCGTCACAGTTTCGGGCACAACTTATGCAGTCGAATCCATTGACGCCTTCCGTAAGCTTTCCAGCGGCGGCGGCTTCTCCTTCGGGGACACGATTACACTTCTTTTAGGGCGTGACGGACATGTGGCAGACGTTGTAGGCGGTGCGGCAATGGCAGAGGAAACAGTCGGCTTTGTGACAGATGTCGGTACAAAATCCTTTGTAAATGCGCATGGTGAATCTTATTCCGCAAGCTATATTACGCTCGCGTTCCCAAGCGGCAGGGTGCAAACCTACGAAACAAAAACGGAGCAGGAAAGCCTTTTAAACCATGTGGTTTCCCTGCGTTTTTCGGAAGGGAAGGCCATCGCCGCCTCTGTAAAAAGCGATGCCCCCTACGGCACCTTTTCCCTTGACGCATATACACTCGGTACTGCAGCCCTATCCCCCGATGTACAGATTTTAGAGGTGTATACCCCTTCTTTATATACTGCCTCTTCTGTCGGCACCGTATTCCCCCGTCGGCTTGACGGCGTGGAACTTTCCGCCTCTGACTTTCTCTATGCCGCACGCGATGCAAAAAATCGAATTTGTGCGCTTATTATAGACGATGTAACGGGCGATTTGCATCAATACGGCATTGTAACGCGCGCAAATTCCGTTTCCGTCGGCATGCATCTTTCGGGCAGCTATACCTTCCTTACGAATGGCAACGAGTCCACTATCGCCACGAGTGGCAAAACCTTCTCCGTCGGCGCGCACACGCCATGCAAAATCACCTACAGCGGCAATCAGGTCAACGCCATACAGCCGCTTACGCGCCTTTCTTCTGCCGTAAGTGACTTTGGCGGCGGTTTTATCAAAACTGCGGACGGAGAAATGTATGATGTAACGAGTGCATCCATCTATAAGAAAAACCGAGATTATTCATATTCTCTCCTGTCGCCGACAGACCTTTCGACCACGGATTACACCATTGTCGCGTATTATGATAAAGTCCCGTCGGCGGGCGGAAAAATCCGTGTGCTTATTGCAAACGAAAAATAAAACATTGCACAATTAAAAACACACCCAAATGATTTTTGGGTGTGTTTTTGTATTCGCGGATTTTATTTACCATAAAGAGCGCGCATTTCCTGCATTCTGCCGCAGGTCATTTTCCCCTCGGGGCATTTGCCAAGGACATAGCAGGAAGGGCCCATTTTAGAAAATACAGACGGATATTTTTCGCGAAGCACCGCCAAAAGCGCATCGGCGCATGCTTTAATTTCCCATTGGGCGCGTGTGCAGGTTCGAAGGCGGAAGAAAATGAATAATTCATGCGCGTTCATTGTTGTCATCACGCGGATGGTAAGGCCGCTTAGGAAGAGATACATGCGGTCTGCGTCGGGAAGGCCAAGCCTACATAGCGTTTCTGCCGCCGCCGCACTCTTTTGAAAGACCTCTCTGTAGCGCGCCTCTTCTCCTGCCTCTACAATGCTATTTGGCAAAACGAAAGAAGAAAAGTCACAAACACGGCGAAAATCGGGCACAATCAATGCCTGCATACGATGGCGTGCCAGATGCGTAAGACTTGCAAGAGAAATTTTATTAAAAGAAACTGTGTAGTGAATTTGCTCCAGTTCCCGCATTCTGTCCGTTTTCATAAGTTCTTCCATAGCGGGCATTTCGTCTGTCGCATCCAGCCCGTTTTGCAGCGCATACGCTTCTTTTAAAATCAATTCGGGGTTTTCTGTGCCGCACAAAAGCGAAATCAGCGCATCTGTCTTCTCCTGCTTTTTCTGCGGAAATACTGCGTCTTTTATCGGCGCATCCGCCTCAACGGGGAAGTAGGGAAACATTG
>JAZNLF010000023.1:0-1978 GCA_045578945.1 Clostridia bacterium
TAAAGTTATAAAGATTCTATATAAATTTTGTTATCATCCATTTCGACTGTGTCCCCGCCGCGCAGCTTTTTGCCGCGGCGGTATTCGACCTCGCCGTTTACAAACACGGCGCCGTCTAAAATCATGTCCTTCGCTTCCGTACCCGTCATGCCAAAGGCGGCCTTTAGGGCTTGGTCCAGCTTTATGTATTCACCACGTAAGATAATTTTTTCTTCCATCTTTTACGCCTCGCTGATACGGACAGGCAACACCATAAAGAGGAAATCTTCACCCTCGGCGGGGCGAATCATACAAGGACTTTTATTGGTGTTAAATTCCATAATAATATCGCTGCATTCGCAGTTTGCCAATGCATCATGTAAATACTTCTGGTTGAAGCCGATGCGGATTGTCTGGTCTGTCTCCGCGATTTCAATAACATCATGCGCCTTCCCTACCGCGGTTACGCAGTCTATCGAAAGCGTGTTATCGGCTACCGTGATAATAACAGGGTTTCTGTAAACATCCATGGCAACAATCGGGTCTGCACGGCCGACAGAGGATAAAATATCATCGACCTTAAGGCGAAGCGAAAGCGTATGCTCCTTCGGCAAAATACCTTTATAATTGAAGTATTCCCCTGCAATGAGGCGGGAAATCACTTTTTTATTGTCAAATGAGAATAAAAGATGCTTATCGGTAAGGCGAAGCGATACGCGTGTGTCATCCTCGGGCAAAATACGGCAAAGCTCGGAAAGTGCTTTTGACGGCACAATAAAGCCGTAGCCTTCATCTTCGGTTTTCATCTTCTCTGTGCGGATTGCCATACGGAAGCCATCGAGCGCAACAATACTGAAAACACCTTCCTCGATTTCAAAAAAAGCACCTGTAAGCATCGGTTTTTCATGCTTTATGGCAGCGGCATATATCGTCTGGCGCAGCATGGAACGAAGCTTGTCTGCCGCAATATGTAAAACCGCGTCTGTTTCCACAAAGGGCAGCTCGGGGTAGGATTCGGGGCTGAGGCCTAAAATATTATAAATAGCCTTGCCGCTTTGAATGGTTGTAGAATAATTTTCATTTACATGAATATCTGCCGTACCCGCGGGCAGCTTTCTGATAATTTCAAAGAAAACGCGTGCGTCACCTGTTACAAATGCGCCGTCCTCTTTTATGGTAGCGGGGATGCGGCATTCGATGCCAAGCTCCATATTATTTGCAGTAACAATGAGGCAATCCTCATCGGTACTTAGTAAAAGGCCTTCCAATATAGGCAGATTGCTTTTGTTTGAAGCCGCTTTCATAACGGTGGAGATTGCGTCGGAAAGCGTTTTCGTCTCGCAGGAAAAAATCATAGGTACTCGTCCTTTCGTGTTGCGGGGAGACCGCATATAAATATAAATATATATAGTTTTTACAGTAGAGGCGGTGGAAACTGTGTAAATCATCTCCAAAGCCGCGAAATTCTGTAAATTTCTTATGTGGAAAACTATCCCTTTATATCCCGCATAAGTGTGGAAACTTCCATGTGAAAACTTTCATCTTCTTCCATTTTATTTTGGATTTGTTTGATGCCGTATAAAATGGTGGAGTGGTCTTTTTCTAAAAAGTTTGCAATTTTTAAGGTGGAAAGTCCCATCGTTTCGCGGATAAGATACATCGCGACTTGCCGCGGCAGAGAAATTTGCTTTGTGCGCTTATTTCCCATGATATCTTGCTTTGTAATCTGGTAAAACTTCGCGCAGGCTTCCACGATGGCGTCCTCCGTGATGACATTTGCGGAGGATGCGCTAAAGCTCTTTATTGCATCGAGCGCGACCTGCGGCGTGATTTCCTGATTGATAAGGCCGCGATACGCCACGACGCGGTTAAAGACGCCTTCAAGCTCGCGAATATTGGAAGTGATTTTTTCAGCAATCAGCGTCAGCACTTCATCGCTGATTTCAATGCCTTCATTTTGTGCCTTTTTCTGCAAAATGGCAACACGCGTTTCGTAATC
>JAZNLF010000024.1:0-1993 GCA_045578945.1 Clostridia bacterium
AAGCTTTTTTTTAAAACTTCTGACTATATTTTTTAAAGTGATGGTTTTGTTAAAACAAAAGTAGGGACAGATGCCCGCATCTGTCCGTTCGTTTTGCTATAACTTGCCAATAAAGCAAATAAAACTGGAGCTGTAATATAATACAGCTCCTTTCTTTGCGGGGATAGGAAAAAATGATTCAGAACGGACAAACAGAGCCAAAGCGCAAGCTTTGGGAAACCCGAAGGCGTACACGGGTACGCCGAGAGGCGAAGTTTGTTCGTAGCAAAAAGGCTTTTAAAGATAGAAAAATTGAATGTAATGCAATTTTTCGACAGTATTTACGAACACATGCAAAACAAATAATCTTTATTTATTGGTTTTCTTGCCTTTTTGCGTTCTGGACTTTTTTTACATCCCCCGCCGTGCTTTAAAATAATAGTTCATCATACGTCGGCATCGGCCAAAGGTCTGCTGCCGTCAGGGTTTCACCCGTATCCGCTGCAAGACGTACCGCCTCCATCGCGTCAAGAACTGTATTCTTATAGTAATTTGCCTTCTGGAGACTATCCTTGTAGGCTTCTGCCTTCAAAAGACGCGCGTCGAGCTTTTCCGTCGCGGCATAAAGGGCGTCAATCGCGTCATAAAGCTTTGTAAGGT
Organism: Clostridia bacterium; assembly: GCA_045578945.1. GTDB lineage: Bacteria > Bacillota > Clostridia > UMGS1883 > UMGS1540 > JAQXGO01. Next base: position 640 of record JAZNLF010000024.1, read on the forward strand.
GCGAAAGTGCGGGGAATCCGCTCTGGCTCGTTATTCGTATTCTGCGTTCTGCTTCCTCCGCTAAGTCGCGTGCATAGCGGCTCATCGCAGGCAGAATATCACGCTTTGCGATTTGCAGCATCGTTTTGGCTTCAATATGCAAAATTTTACTGTATTCCGCAATCAGAATTTCATAACGTGAACGCATTTCCTCAGCCGTGAAAATATTGTGGCGGCCAAAGAGGCGTACATTTTTCTCGCTGATAAAGTAGGGGAGTGCATCGGGCGTTGTCTTAAGATTTAAAAGTCCGCGTCTTTCCGCTTCCTTTTCCCATTCTGCAGCGTAGTTATCGCCGCTGAAAACGATACGTTTATGTGCGGCGTACGTTTCGCGTATAAGTGCTTTCACATCGGCTTCAAAATCGGTCGAAGCCTCTAATTTATCGGCAAATTCCGCCAGAGAATCTGCAACAATGGTATTTAAAACAATGTTTGGCTCGGCAATGGAAATAGATGAGCCAACCATACGAAATTCAAACTTATTTCCCGTAAATGCCATGGGAGAGGTGCGGTTTCTGTCAGTCGTGTCCTTGGCAAAACGCGGCAGCACTTTGACGCCGACACCCATCAAATCCTTTTCCTTCTCGTCGTAGGCGGCGCCTTTTTCAATTGCATCTAAAATGGCGGTCAGTTCATCCCCTAAAAAGACGGACAAAATTGCGGGCGGTGCTTCATTTGCGCCGAGGCGGTGGTCATTGCCCGCCGTGGCAACGGATGCGCGCAGTAAATCCTGATACTTGTCCACCGCGCGGATAACGGCAACCAAAAAGAGCAAAAACTGCATATTTTCATGCGGGCACGCACCGGGATCCAAAAGATTTTTACCCTCCGAGGTCGATAAGGACCAGTTGTTGTGCTTGCCGCTGCCGTTGACGCCTGCAAACGGCTTTTCATGTAAAAGGCAGACAAAACCATGCTTTTCCGCCACCTTTTTCATAAGCTCCATCGTGAGCTGGTTATGGTCGGTCGCGGTATTGACGGAGGTAAAGACGGGCGCAAGCTCATGCTGGGACGGGGCGGCTTCGTTATGCTCCGTCTTTGCTAAAACGCCCAATTTCCAAAGCTCGCGGTCAAGCTCCTTCATATACGCCATCACGCGCGGCTTTATCGTGCCGAAATAATGGTCGTCCATTTCCTGCCCTTTGGGGGGCTTTGCGCCAAAAAGCGTGCGCCCTGTAAATACAAGGTCCTGCCGCTTATCAAAGTGCGCTTTATCAATTAAAAAGTATTCCTGCTCCGCGCCCACGGTAGGCGTGACGCGCGTCGTTTCCGTATCGCCGAAAACGCGCAGAATACGTTTTGCCTGATGGTTTAA
>JAZNLF010000025.1:0-9872 GCA_045578945.1 Clostridia bacterium
CGCCTCTCCATATTTCAAAGCCCTTAGAAGGTGTTGTTACCTTCCCGATATCATATGCAGTTCTTGACCAAACCGGTGCTTTACTGCCGCAGGAAGCAATGCTTACAATATCACCCTCGGATGCAGGTGTAACACTTGAAAACGGATGCATCACCATACTGCCACAGGCAAGGCACGAAACATATCGCATAACTGCCACACTTCCAAAGATGCCCGAAGTATATAGTACACACGATTTTTATATTACAGATGCGTCTATCGGTGATGGCAGCTTTGAAAATACAACACCGGGACAATGGTGGGCAACCGCCGCGCCCTCGCAGCTCAATTATGTTTCTGCATTTTCAGGAAAAAGCCCGACAGATGGCAGTATTTTTGCGCGACTTAAAATGCAAGGTGCAGTTTCCATCCTTCTGTCCGACTCGGTCTACCGCTACGACAGAGGTAAAAGTTATGTTTTTGCATCTGACCTTGCCGCCGTCATTCCCGACATAAATACTGTGGTCACGGTTTTAGTTGATGCTATAGATAGTGATGCTTTTGACGACAATCTCGTCATCGGCCAGTTTACGCTTTCCGATGATTTTCAGAAAATACAAAAGCTCTTTACGCCTTCCATGTCTGTAACAGGGAGACTTATGATTGCTTTTAATACAGATGCGACGCACGACCAGCAAATTATTCTGATGGACAATGCATATGTCATTCCTGCCGCTGTAAGCGCTGCAAATGTAACTATTACCGGTTCGCCAAACCTTAATATGAATATTCATGGCAGATATCGATTTTCCTCAAATTTTAACGCAGTAGATGCCAGTGCGTACCGCTGGCTTATGTCCGACACAGAAGGCGGCATTTATATGCCGCTGGAAGGGCAGACCGCCTCAACGTTATCCATCACATCGGATTTAGCCGGTAAATATGTCAAATTTGAGATAACGCCTATTTCTCTAAGTGGCCCTGTAATTGGCGAATGTGTTGTTTCTGCTCCCGTTCATATTGGTTATGGCTCGTCCCATGAAATTCCGGATTACACCTCTCCTGATGAAAATACCCCGGAAATTTCACTTCCGCCTGAAAAAGAGACGTTGTCCACAAATACACTTCAATTTATAAATATTACAAAATATGATGCTTTATCCCTTAAGAATCGTTTCTTTGACATGGAGAATCACTGGGCAATGCAGGATGTCGCCGTGATGACTGCTGCCGGTATCGTAAATGGACGTGATACAGGTTTATTTGCACCTGCAGAAAATATTACACGTGCAGAATTTTCCGCCCTGTTGGCACGCGCCTTTAACTTTGCACCTATTTATTACGAAGGGAAATTCATAGATGTTAAGCCCTACAACTGGTATTCAGGCGTTATTGAGACTGTTACTAAGTATGGTTTTGCACAGGGTACAAGCGAAAATACATTTTCACCCGAAATCCCCATCACGCGTGAACAGATGGCTGTTATGCTGATGCGTGCCTATAAAAAATCAGGCGCTAACGGGATGTCACCGCAATACACATATAAAGATATTGCAAATGTAAGCGCTTGGGCCTTGCAATCTGTTGGCGAAGCGCAAGCACTTGGATTTCTTTCCGGTATGCCTGATGGTAATTTTTATCCAAAACAGAATACGACGCGTGCAGAAGCGTTGGTTGCGATTCATCGCATGCTTATCCGCCTTGCTGCGTCCTTTAGCGTGTAATCTTGATTGCGGAAGGATTTTTTGATTTTTTTTCAAAAAAGTGTTGCAAAAAAAAGGAATTATGATATAATGAAATAATTGAAAAGTAAAATACAAGATATGGAGGAGAACAAATGAACGTTAAGGTTGAGAAAACGGACAAAAACATCGTCACGCTCGAAATCGAGGTGGAAAAGGAAAAATTCGAAGAGGGTATGGAAAAATCCTATCGTAAAAACGTGAAGAACATCGCGCTTCCCGGTTTCAGAAAGGGTAAAGCTCCGCGCAAATTTATTGAAAAATATTACGGCGAAGCTGTTTTTTATGAGGATGCCATAAACTTTGTATGCCCCGATGCATATGACGAAGCAATAGAGGCAAATAACATTTATCCTGTTGCACAACCTGAAATTGATATTGTAAAAATCGGCAACGGCGAAAACTTTGTTTTTAAAGCAGTTGTCACCGTAAAGCCCGAATTTGAGCTTAGTGAATACAAAGGGGTAAAAGTGGATAAAATAGAACATATCCCCACCGACGCAGACGTAGATGCTGAAATCAGCCGTATGCAAGAACAAAATGCCAGCATGATTACTGTAGAAGGTCGTCCCGTCGAAGATGGTGATATTACAGTTATCGATTACGAAGGCTCCATTGATGGTGTACCATTTGATGGCGGCGCAGCGAAGGGCCATGAATTAACAATCGGCTCCGGCATGTTTATTCCCGGCTTTGAGGAACAGCTTATCGGCAAGAATGCAGGTGAAACCTTTGATATTAACGTTACCTTCCCTGATGAATACCATGCGGAAGAATTAAAAGGCAAGCCCGCAGTCTTTAACGTAACCATTCACGACATTAAGAAGAAAGAATTACCCGCTTTGGATGATGAGTTTGCAAAAGACGTCAGCGAGTTTGATACCTTCGATGCATTAAAGGCCGATATAAAGGACAAAATGACAAAGGCCGGCGAAACACGCGCACTTCGTGAAACAGAGGATGCTGTTTTGGATTCCATTGCCAACGCAACTGAAATCGACATTCCTCGTCCTATGATTGAAACACAAATTGATAAAATGATGGATGATTTTAACTATCGTCTGTCTTCTCAGGGTATCACCCTTGAACAGTATGCAGGTTACATGGGTTCTACAATCGACGCAATGCGCGGTCAATTTGAAGAAAACGCTGCAAAAGCTGTTAAGGCAAATCTTATTCTGGAGAAAATTGCAGAAGTCGAAAAAATTGAAGCTACAGAAGAAGAAATCAATGCAGAACTCCAGAAAATGGCAGATACCTATAAAATGGAAATTGACAAAATTAAGAAAATTATGGGTGGTAATTTAGACGGCATTGCGGCTGATATTAAAGTAAACAAGACACTTTCCTTCCTTGTTGAAAACGCAGAAATCAAAAAAGCACGCAAGAAAGCTGCTCCGAAGGCTGCTGATGCAGAAGCTGCTACAGAAGTCGCTGCTGATGCTACTGAAAAGAAAGCACCTGCTAAAAAAGCACCCGCTAAGAAAACTACAACAACGAAAACTGCTGCAGCAAAATCAACTACAACAAAATCAACTGCAGCAAAAACAACTACAGCAAAAAAGACAACTGCTAAAAAGGCAGCTGCCTCTACTGAAAAAGAATCCTAATTTTGAAAGGCAGGTAATTTAGAAATGAGTCTTGTACCGATTGTTGTTGAACAAGATAATCGCGGCGAACGCTCTTATGATATCTATTCAAGACTTTTAAAGGACAGAATCATTTTTTTGGGCGATGAAGTCAACGATGTAACAGCGAGTCTTGTTGTGGCACAGTTATTATTTTTAGAGAGTGAAGACCCTGATAAGGACATCAATCTCTACATAAATAGTCCGGGCGGTTCCATTACCGCCGGTATGGCTATTTATGACACAATGAACTACATCAAATGTGACGTATCTACCATCTGCATCGGTATGGCAGCCAGCATGGGGGCTTTCCTTCTGGCGGCAGGAGCAAAAGGTAAACGTCTTGCGCTCCCAAATAGCGAAATTATGATACACCAGCCTCTCGGCGGCATGCAGGGGCAGGCCACGGATATCAAAATTCATGCTGACCATATTCTGGCTATAAAAGATCGTATGAATCGCATTTTAAGTGAGAATACAGGAAAACCGCTCGAGGTAATTGAGCAGGATACGGAACGCGATAACTTCATGTTTGCCCCCGCGGCGCTCGAATACGGCCTTATTGATAAGGTAATTGAGAAGCGCTAATCTCTAAGAAAGCGCAGGTTTTATTATGCCAAAATATGATGACCCCAAAAAGTTAAGATGCTCTTTTTGTGACAAAACGCAAGACGAAGTCGGTCGTTTGGTTGCCGGCCCCGGCGTATATATTTGTGACGAATGCATCGAGCTTTGTTTTGAAATTATTGACGAAGATGCGCCTGCGCCCCAAACGGCTTCTCAAGCCGAACTGCAGCATTCTGCCGGACATAATGTTCCGAAACCGCAAGAAATCAAAAATGCTTTGGATCAGTATGTAATCGGGCAGGAGCAAGCGAAAAAAAGCTTAGCTGTTGCTGTATATAATCATTACAAGCGCATCGGGCGAGAAACCATCGTAAATGATGTAGAACTACAAAAGAGTAACATATTATTGCTTGGCCCTACCGGCTCGGGAAAAACTTTGCTTGCACAAACCTTGGCAAAGATACTGGACGTTCCCTTTGCCATTGCAGATGCTACCTCTCTTACGGAGGCGGGCTATGTGGGTGAAGACGTTGAAAATATCCTCTTAAAACTTATACAAGCGGCCGACTATAATATAAACCGTGCCGCACGCGGCATTATTTATATTGATGAAATCGATAAAATTTCTAAAAAGAGCGAAAATCCTTCTATCACCCGTGATGTTAGCGGCGAGGGTGTTCAGCAGGCACTCTTAAAAATTTTGGAAGGAACTATAGCTTCTGTTCCGCCACAGGGTGGCAGAAAACATCCGCATCAGGAATGTATCCAGCTTGATACTTCTGAAATTTTGTTTATTGTCGGTGGTGCTTTTGATGGCTTGGAACGTGTAATTCAAAAGCGTATTGGCAAGAAATCATTGGGATTTGGTGCCGAAATCAGTCATACAAAGCCTGAGGATACAGATGCATTGCTTGCACACGTTGAACCGCAGGACCTGATTAAGTTTGGCTTAATTCCTGAGTTCATTGGACGTCTTCCGGTTGTTGTAACATTGAATTCTTTGGATGAAGATGCCTTAAAGCGTATAATTTGTGAACCTAAAAACGCTATTTTAAAGCAATATCAAGAGCTTTTTGCCTATGATGATGTTCTTTTGAATATGGATGAATCTGCTCTTGACGCAATTGCTAAAAAAGCTTTGGCACGAAAGACAGGTGCACGCGGTTTGCGCGCTATCTTCGAAGAAACGCTTACGGAGCTTATGTATACCATTCCGTCGGATTCCACAGTGGAGCGCGTAACTGTTACTGCAGATACTGTTGCCGGCGGTGACCCCGATATTATTTATAATCCCGAACGCAAACCACTGAAAAAAACCATGAAGACATCACGCACCAAGCGTGAATCTGCGTCATAACAGGAGAAAAATATGGCTTTTATAAACTGTACCTTTTCTTCCGAAGTGCTGCAGAAATCTGTGCAATTTAATGCAATCATTCCGAAGAATTGTGAAAGCGGCAACCATGTTTTATATCTTTTACATGGTCTGTCTGAGGATTATACTGCATGGATGCGGTATAGCTCGATTGAACGATATGCAAACGAAGCCGGCATCGTGGTCATCATGCCCGATGCCGCGCAAAGTTTTTACACCGATATGATTGGTGGTCTTCCCTATTACTCCTTTTTTACAAATGAATTCTTTCCATATGTAAATAAGTTATTTTCTCTGCAGGCAGAACGCGATCATACATATATTGCCGGGCTTTCCATGGGTGGATATGGTGCACTCAAGCTTGCGCTTTTAAATCCGCATATATTCTCGGCGGCCGCATCCTTATCCGGTGCAGTCGATGTCGTCAGCCGAATGGAAAAGGATCCACGCTGGTCTGAAGCCGAGCGTTTAATTTTCGGTCCACCTGCAAAAACCAAAAATACATCTTGCGATTTATTTTATCTGGCTAAAAATCCTGTTTCACATGTGTATCCGCGTTTATATATTGCGTGCGGCACAGAGGATTTTCTGTATCAGGATAATTTACGATTTCGTGATGTTTTGACCAACTCGGTTTACCCATTTCAGTTTGCATGCAGTCAAGGTGTGCATGATTGGAATTTTTGGGATGTATACATTCAAAAAGCTATAAAATTTTTTATAGAAAAATAACAAATCTTTGTGCGATTTGCTTGACATTTTTTTGGAATCATGGTATAATATGATAAAAATTGACAGAAGGGGTATTTAGAACAATGGAAAAAAACAAGAAACTTTTTACAATCTTTGCCATTGCATTGGCAGTCCTCATGGCAGCGTACATCGCATTGACAACCTTGCCGATTTTCGAATACACATTCGTAGATAAGGCCGGTGTCGAGCAATCTACAAAGGTAACTTTATCACAATATTTATGGTTACCTTATAACTATGCGGAACTTACCGGTCAATTTCTGCCTGATTTGTTTAAATCAGAGCTTGGTATGAAGTATAATATTACCGGTACAATTGCAATTCCTTTATTTGCGTATGTAGGTGCATTGGTCTCTATTGCAGTTATTTTGATTTTCAAGAAAATGTCTTTCAGCATTTTCTTCCCGATTGTTTGGTCCCTCGTTTCAATCATCGGATACTTTGTAGCACCGTTTATGACGCTCATTATGCCAACCACTAAACTGATACATATTATTCTTTTTGCAATTACGCTTATCGTTTCCTTGGTTGCATTCTTTATGGTATACTTACCGCAAATTCGTTATAATTTTGAGCATCGCGAAAGATACTAAGAAAAATCCGAAGGAGTGTGCTTTTAGCACACTCCTTTTTTATGCAAAAAAGAAGGATGTTTAATTTTTAAACATCCTCTTTCTATTATATAAGGCAAGACAAAAGCTCTTCTGTTTTAATTGATGCAAGTGTAATATCGCACAATACTTTTAAAATATCTTCTGCATTATGCGGTATGCCGCACAGTTTTTCTGCAAGTATTTCCCCGTCCGCAAGAAAATCTCCATAAATTTTCGCATCCTGTATTATGCCATCCCGAATATCCAAAAAGACTTCTACCCCACCACCCGGAAAACGTTTTTTGGTATGAAATCCGTATTTGGGTGAATACCCATAGTTCCATGCAAACGTAGAATACTTTTGCTCTTTAAGCGCTTCTGCTGCACGGATATCAACATCTGTCAATGTATAAGGCTCAACATCAGATGCTGACTTTACATATGTGGCAAAGCCTTTATAAAAAGCTTCTGTTGTAATTGGAATAAAATCAGATATATTAGCCACACGGCTTTGTACCGAGCGTATACCCTTTGATTGAATTTTACTTTCATCAGGGCGAAGCGCCTTGGCAAGATGCGTCATATCCGCCCCCAAAAGAATACATCCGTGGTGGAGCATCCTTCCATGGCTTACACATTGTGCATTCCCTGAAATCTTCTTGCCATCAATCAGAACATCGTTTCTGCCGGAAACCTCAGCCTTAAGCCCTAATGAAGCCAAATAATCGCGAAGCATTTTCGTAAAGCCTACATAATCGCCATATGTGCCGCGATTAACAATGTATGTAAAATTCAAATTCCCCATATCATGATATACAGCGCCGCCGCCCGTAAGGCGGCGAACAACAGGAATATTGTGCTCTGTTACATATGCATAATCAATCTCTGCCATTGTGTTTTGGTTTTTTCCAACAATAATTGCAGAAGCATTTTGCCAAAGCATAAAAATTTCTTCCTGCTTGCTTTTCAGTAAATACTCTTCCAGCGCAAGATTAAAATGCGGGTCAAATGAGGGGCTTTCAATATATAACATCTATTTTACCTCTGCCCTTCTATTTTACGATAAATATCTTCACAAATTTGTGGCGGCACCAGTCCGTCTAAATTACCATGATATTTGGCAATTTCCTTTACAATGCTGGAGCTTAAATACTGATTCTGTGCACTCGTCATCATAAAGAAAGTTTCAATTTCAGGTGCAAGTTTGCGATTTGTAAGCGCCATCTGAAACTCATACTCAAAATCGCTGACAGCGCGAAGCCCTTTAATAATCACAGCTGCATTTTTCTCGCGTAAAAAATCTACCAAAAGACCATCAAAACTTGTCACTTCAATATTCGGAATATGCTTTGTGACGCGCAAAATTAACTCTTTTCTTTCTGCAACAGAGAAAAGCGGATGCTTGGAGCTGTTTTTCAAAATTGCAACATACACCTTGTCAAACACTCTTGCACTTCGTTCTATAATATCCACATGTCCGTTTGTTACAGGGTCGAAGCTACCGGGATAGACCGCTATTTTCATGATTTACGCCTCCTCGAAGCTATTTTCATGGCGAATCAGCGCCCAGGTAGATTCAATCAGATTTGCAAATATGGGGTTTTGCAACGCTTCACAAACAAAGCTTTGCCGCGGAGAATTGATATCCTCGCCCGAAACCTCCATTAAGTTGTACTTTTCACAAAATGTTTTAAGACGTATAAGCTGCTCCATTGTATTGCGAGACGGCATGTACGTTACACCATTAAAACCAAGCTTTGATATTGTTTCAAAAAGCTCGGGCAAATAATCATCCTCAAACTTTTGTGTTTTTTTATCGCCTGTCACAGAATCTCCGACATCACCGAGATATGCATAGCAAAGGATTGCATCCACAGATTTTGCAAGTGCTACAACTTCACGCACATCGGGACATTCATCCGTAGCATCGATATAGATTTTCTCGATTAAGCTACTTTTCAGCACTCCCAAAAGGTCATATGCTTTATAGGGATTTTCTGCATCCGTAAGCTGCGCACGTGCCTTGTCCGATACAGTAACGCCAATGCTTTCCAAATATCCGACAACATCATCTGTATATGCTAACAGCTTAAGTGCCAATGCAAACAAAATATGACGTTCCGTAATACTGCCACCCTCATGATAGTTTGAAAGCGGCACTACATCCTTCTCAAAGTCTATCTGCACAGGGCAAAGTGCGTTGATTTTCTCCACCATCTTGCGATTTCTTTCATTTCTTTTTTCCGTATATGGTGCAAAAAATGCAGCAACCTTTTCAATGTTTTTATGCGGAATCGCGTGGATTGTAACGTAGGCAACGGAATCCTGATCAGGATTATTGATACGACGCCCCGAAAGTGTTGTATTCTTAAAGCTGCATCTGCATTCTACGCCGATCGTGGTTGCAATTCCAGCAATTTTCCCTGCCTCGATAAATTCGCGACAACCGCCCACAGAATCATGATCCATAATGCCCGCCGTGGTAAGACCGCTTTGCCGCGCCATATATATGGCCTTTGTCGGCGAATATGGTGAGAAGGAATATGTTGTGTGAATATGATTATTCACATGCCCTCCGTTTTCAGGGGCAGGTGTTTCTTCTATCAGTTTTTTTAGTGCATCAAGACGCACGCTTACATTTTTATCATTCAATAAGGCTTCCATTGTATCCTCCAGATTATTTCAGCATTTCTTGTCCACCGGTAACAGGAATTGCCTGCCCCGTTTCATACTCCTGCTCCATGCAGTAGTAGATGGCGCGCACAACGTCAGGCGTACGGCAGCCGCGATTCATCGGTACTTTGGATTCATACGCGCGTTTTACATCCTCAACAGTCTTAGCACCCGGTACTTTGCCTGCATTTAAATATTGGACAAAGAGGCCCTTTTCGGGATCTGTCCACAAAGGACCATCCAGGAAGTTGCCGGGGCAAATGGCGTTGACCTTGATGTTATAAGGTGCCAGCTCCAGAGCAAAGGACTGGGTCAGGCCGATGCCGCCAAACTTGGAGCCTGCATAGGCAAAGTTCTTATTGGAGCCCACCAAACCGGACTTGGAGTTAATGGAGATCAGATCCATCATATAGCCCGGCGCATACTTATGCTGCAGCTTCATAACTGCGGCAGCATATTTGGCACACAGGAAATAACCCGTATAGTTTACAGCTGTCACAAGCTCAAAGGTCTGCTTGGTCATGTCCTCCAAAGAACCGGCCTTGGCAATGCCGGCGTTGCT
>JAZNLF010000026.1:0-6281 GCA_045578945.1 Clostridia bacterium
GCGAGAAAAAGAATAACATGTTTTTTCTTTATCAAAGGTGGCGCCTCCTTTTAAACTGTATCACGCCTGCGGCAAAGATAGCCAGGGCGGGTAAAACGCATATGGCAATAATATAAAACGTAGTCATGCCGTCACCAAGCAGTAAAATTCGCTGTGTTAAATCCTTGGGTGTGACGGAAATCAAGGCACTTTGGTCGCGACACAAATAGTGATTTACATTATAAAAAAGCGTAGCATTTGCCAGTGACGCTTCCGAAAGATGCGCCGCATCATAAACACGTGCGGCTGAAGATACAAAAAGCCGTGCCTCGGGCAGAGAACTTGTTTTTCTTTCCAGCACCGCGGCAAGCGGGAGGCTGCCTTCGCGAATATTCTCTGTTATATTTTTGTCAGAGCCATGGCGTGAAAAGGCGGTGGGGGATGTGGTGACAACCGCAGTACCCTTCACATTTTCTGCTTCCGAAAGCGAAAGGCTTCGTGAATAGCTCCATAAAAGACTGCGATTTCCACTTTGTAAATCACTGGTTACGGCATGTTCCCCAATTTCGGGTAAGAAGATGTAAGGATATTTTAAGATTCGACTTCCGTCACCTTCACAAACGATATCGTGATACATCGTAACGCCCCAGTATTCCTTGAGATATTGCTCCAGTGTCGGCAATACATTTTTGGAAGCATCAAAACTGATGTGTGCGCTTTTTCCGCTTTCCAAAAATTCGTCCAGACGCAAAATCTCATCCGCAGTAAAGTCCAAGGCAGGGGCAACAATGTATAGGACATCCGCCTCGGGTGGGATTGAAGTCGTTTTCAAGTCAATTTGACCGATTTCCATGTTTTCGTTTGCAAGTGTTTCCGCAATGGAACTATAATCGGATTCGTTATGCCCGACCGTAAAGTATGCCGTTTTGGTTACATCATTTGAAACGTAAGCAATGGCGCGTGTAAGCTGTGCTTCCAAAAGGAAGTAGGCATTCTCAAGCGTTTCGCCTGCCTGCGTGGTATACGAGCCGTATATTTCACTCGGCAAAATTGCGCGATAACGATTACCACGCTCCAGTATAATGGCATTTTGCTGAAGCGATACACCCTTATCTGTGAATTTTCGCGCCGCAACAGGGTCAGTATTCGGGTCGCTTTCTATAAGCTTTAGCTTAGAGGATGCAGTAAGATACATGTCGATTGTTTTTTGGATTGCGACATTTTCCTGTCCCTTGGACACAAAATAGTAAAGCGTTACATCCTCCCTAAGACCTGAAAGGACATCTTTTGTTTCTTTTGTAAGCGCAAAGACGCGATTCTCGGTCAAATCCCAGGAAAGCGGCAATTTATCTGCTGCCGCGTTGATAACAATATTAAAAAGAAGAATAAGAACAATGATAGCCGAAACGAAGGCCACAGAGGAGAGTGTGCGTTTGTTTTTTTGTTTCATCATAAAGGCCTCCTTTTTAGCTCCAGCGCCGCTTGTTTACGGAAAAACAAGTCAGCACCAGGAAAACAGCGATAAAGCTGACATAGTAGAAAATAGCAGGAATACTGAGAATACCAAGTTCAAAATCAATATACCAGCCCGTAATATTAAAAAGACTGATGAGCTTTGTGATAATTCCTGCGCCAACGACGCCCCGTGACCAATCCAAAACATATAAAAATAAAACGGCTGCAAAGGTTGCAATGGCGGCTGAGGATTGGTTTTGCGTCAAAGACGAGATAAAAAGACCGACGGAAATGAAGGAACACCCCAAAAGCAGAAAGCCGAGATAGTTACAGAAAATCTTGGCATATGCAGGTTGCCCGTGCACGCCGATGACAAACAAATATATAAGTGTTGCCAAAAGCGTGATGGCATAAAGCGCGGCAGCGGCAAAAAACTTGCCGAGTACAATGTCGCGCACCGATATGGGTGCTGTCATTAAAAGCTGGTCGGTACGACTGTTTCGTTCTTCGCTTAAAAGGCGCATGGTCAAAACAGGAATGAGAAAAATAAACATCATCATCATGTTTGAAAGTACCGTGCCAAGCTCGGGCGATTTCGGCAAAAGGTTTGAAATTGCGAAGAAGTACCCCGATACAAGTAAAAACATGCCGATAAAGACATAGCCTATCGGCGTATGAAAGTAAGCGCGCAATTCGCGCATAAAAATGGCTTTCATTCTTTTGCCTCCTTCTCCGCGGTGCTGGAAACTGTTTGCAGGAAGATTTCCTCTAAGGTATGCGCGGCATTTTTCAGCATGACAATCGGCATATCCGATTTTGCTGCAGCATGAAATACATCCGCCCTGACATCACGCGTGCAGGTAATCTCTGCGGTGCAGCTTTCGGGGGCAGAGGCGGTGACTGTGGCCGATTCCACACCATCGACAGCTTTTAAAAGCGGCAGAATTTCGGATTCTGCACCTAAAATTGTAATTGTATATGAAAATGCATTTTCATCCAAATCACCAAAGGCGCGCCTTGCGACGATTTTACCTTGATTGATAATCAAGATGCGGTCACAAAGTGCACTGACCTCGGAGAGAATGTGCGTACTGAAGATTGTGGTTTTATGCAGGCCGCGAATGGTGTTTCGAAATTCAATAATTTGCGCGGGGTCAAGTCCGATGGTCGGCTCGTCCAAAATCAATACAGGCGGGTCGCCGACAAGGGCTTGTGCAAGACCTGCACGCTGCTTATAGCCCTTGGATAAATTGCGAAGCAGACGGTCTTTCACATGCGTAAGGGACGTTTTTTGCATCACTTCGTCAAGATGTGCCTTTCGAGGCAGCGTAACCCCTTTTAAATCATAGACGAAGTTTAGGTATTCATAAAGCGTCATGTCGGGATAAAGGGGCGGCACCTCAGGCAAATAGCCGATGCGTTTTTTTGCCGCATAAGGCTCGTCCACAATATCATGCCCGTCAATTTTTATACTGCCGGCGGTTGAGGAAAGATACCCCGTAAGCATATTCATCGTGGTGGATTTTCCTGCGCCGTTCGGCCCTAAGAAGCCGACAATTTCGCCCGCGGCAATTTGAAAGCTAATATTATCTACGGCACGCTTTGCTCCAAAATGCTTGGAAAGATGCGTAACTTCTATCATTCTCTATCATCCTTTTTTAGTCATTTTCGGATTTCGGCGGCTCGGTTAGTGCGATGCAAAGCTCGGAAAGCTGCTTTTCATCTACAACATCGGGCGCTGCCATCATAAGGTCAGAGGCATTTTGCACCTTGGGGAATGCAATAACATCGCGAATGGAACTGCAACCGCAAAGAAGCATAACAAGGCGGTCTAAGCCGTATGCCAACCCGCCATGCGGCGGTGTGCCGTAGCGGAACGCATCCAGAAGATGCCCAAAGCGTGCGTTCGCTTCCTCGGTTGACATGCCGATGGCGCGGAACATTTTTGCCTGCAAATCACTTTGATGAATACGGATGCTGCCACCGCCGACCTCGACGCCGTTTAATACGATGTCATACGCCTTTGCAAGCACCTTCTCGGGTGTGGATTCCAATAAATCCACATCCTCGTCACGCGGGCAGGTAAAGGGGTGGTGCATGGCGGTGTAGCGGTCTTCCTCCTCGTCATACTCAAGAAGCGGGAAATCCGTAACCCAAAGGAAGTTCCACTTATTCTCATCTATCATTTCAAGCTTTTTGGCAACATGCACACGGAGATTGCCGAGTGCGTCATAAACGATTTTATCTTTGTCGGCTACAATCAAAATCAAATCGCCGTTTTGTGCTTCGGCCCGAGCGATGATTTCCTGCAGTTTTTCCTCTGTAAAGAACTTGGCAATGGGGCTTTTTACAGTTTCGCCAAGGCTAATCCAGGCAAGGCCTTTTGCGCGGTAGGTCTTTACGTACTCTGTCAAAGCGTCAATTTCGCGGCGCGACATGCTGCTGCCGCCCGGCACGGAAATGGCGCGTACGCTGCCGCCGTTTTCAACAGCGGAGGCAAAAACGGAGAAATCTGAGCCACGAACCACGTCGGAAAGGTCTTTGATTTCCATGCCAAAGCGTGTATCGGGCTTATCGGAGCCAAAACGACGCATCGCTTCGCTGTAGGGAAGGCGCGGAAGCGGCAGGGGAATGTCAACATCCAAAACTTCTTTCATCATACGTGCGATAAAGCCTTCGTTGACGCTGATGACATCGTCCACATCCACAAATGACATTTCAAGGTCAATTTGTGTAAATTCGGGCTGACGGTCTGCACGCAAATCCTCATCACGGAAGCACTTGACAATCTGGAAGTAGCGGTCCATGCCTGCCACCATCAAAAGCTGCTTATACTGCTGGGGTGACTGCGGCAATGCGTAAAAATTACCGGGATGCACGCGGCTCGGCACAAGGTAATCGCGTGCGCCCTCGGGCGTACTTTTGGTGAGCATCGGTGTTTCGATTTCCCAAAATCCGTTTTCCTCAAAATAACGGCGTGCCAAAGATGCAATCTGATGGCGTATGCGGAGATTGCGGGAAATGGAAGGACGGCGAAGGTCCAAATATCTGTATTTAAGGCGTGTTTCATCCTTTACATTCGATTGGTCGGAAACGACGAAGGGCGGTGTATCGGCGGCAGACAGAATATTAAGCGCTTTTACATTAATTTCAATCGCACCCGTTTCCATCGCATCATTTGTCATGCCCTCTGCACGCGGCATAATGACGCCGTGCGCTTCAATGACATATTCCTGATGCAGGGATTGCCCGATGGAATAGACATCCTTTTCATCCGCATTCATAACAAGCTGGACAATACCCGTACGGTCACGTAAATCCACAAAAATCAGGTGGCCGAGGTCGCGTACCTTTTGAACCCAGCCCATAACTGTTACCTCTGTGCCAACGGGGACCGAGGCAACCTCTGTACATCTGTGTGTTCTTTTAAATTGCATCTGTAATTCTCTCCTCTTTGTAAATCGGTCCTTTATATAAGCGCCTTGATAAGCGCGGGAATATCGCGAATATCGACGGGGTGTTTCTCGCCTGATTCCATATTTTTCAGTTCTGCCTGTCCGGATTCAATCTCCGTCTCACCTAAAACAAGACTATAGCGTGCGCCCATACGGTCCGCATTTTTCATCTGCGCTTTGAGGCTGCGTCCTGCAAGGTCACAGGTGGCATATATTTTTGCCTCGCGTAGCTTCTGCGTAAGACAGAGCGCTTCATCCGCGCAACCGATTGACGCGATATAAAGAAGTGGTGACGCATCAATCTCGGGCAGAAGATTTTGTGCACGCATTACGAGTAGAATACGCTCAATGCCCATGGCAAAGCCGATGCCCGGTGTATCATCACCGCCAAGCTGACGGATAAGCCCGTCATAGCGACCACCGCCGCATACTGTGCCTTGTGCGCCGATTTGTGTGGATACAAATTCAAAGACCGTTCTTGAATAGTAATCGAGGCCGCGCACGATGGTCGGGTCGATGGAGAACGGGATTCCTATTTTAGTAAGATAGGATTGCACGGCATTAAAATGCGCGGCACAATCGTCACAGATAAAATCAAGAACATGCGGCGCACCCTCTGCAACCTCTTTACAGATGGGGCTTTTACAATCTAAGATACGCATGGGATTTTTCGTAAGACGTTCGTTGCAGGTGTCGCAGAGCGTTTCTTTGTGTGCAGAAAGATACGCAATGAGTGCCTCATTATATTTTTTGCGGCAATCGGGGCAACCGATGCTGTTGATGCGAAGGGCAAGCCCCTCAATACCTAAATTTTTAAAGGTTGTAGCCGCCACTGCAATAATTTCAGCGTCAACCAGCGGGTCTGCACCGCCGAATACTTCAACACCAAACTGATGAAACTCACGGAGTCTGCCTGCCTGCGGCTTTTCATAGCGGTAACAGGTACAGTTATAAAAAAGCTTTACGGGTTGGGGGAGTGCGTACATGGCATGCTCTAAATAAGCACGTGCGGCCGACGCCGTCCCTTCAGGGCGCAGCGTTATACTGCGGTCACCCTTATCCGTGAATGTATACATTTCCTTTTGCACAACATCTGTTGTATCACCGACACCGCGCTGAAAAAGCTCGGTATTCTCAAAAACAGGTGTGCGAATTTCGGAAAAGCCGAATGATGCAGCTGTTTCCGTAACTGTTTTTTCTATATAACGCCAAATCGGCGAATCCTGCGGCAGAATATCCGCAGTTCCTCTGGGTGCTTTGATTAACATAATGATTCCTTCCTTCATTATAAAGCATGCATAAATTGCACGCCTTCATGATAACTTTCATTTTACCCGAAATTGTATGCCCATGTCAAGCATTATATGCGAAAAACATGAAATATTTAAGTCG
>JAZNLF010000027.1:0-3603 GCA_045578945.1 Clostridia bacterium
CAATAATGTAGCTTGCAAACTGTGACGCTCGCTCCTCTATGTATTCTTTCATAAAATGGCCTCCTTTAAAGATGCTGGTACTACTATATGCATCAATAAAGGATGGTATACATGACCGCGCGCAGAAATCGTTTTAAGATAGGAATAGAAAAAAACCCCTCATTGCAATGAATGAGGAATTTGGGATGAGCTGAATGGATTAGATGTACGGTATTTTAGTCGATATGCAAACTTCGTTTGCTCGATATTTTCACTTCGTAAAATCGATATGTTTTCTCGAATTGATGTGGGCATCAACCCGAGAAAACTCGATATGATATAAATTTCGTCGCGCAAGCGACATATCGAGTGCGTTAGCACATATCGAGTCTGCAAGACATATCGAAAATCTCGCAAGAGATTTATATCGATGAAAAAAAGACAGATTTCTTTTAGAAATCTGTCTTTTTTTCTGGCGACCCGGATGGGGCTCGAACCCACGACCTCCAGCGTGACAGGCTGGCGTTCTAACCAACTGAACTACCGGGCCGTATAAGCGCTTTGCCAAAAAGCAAAGCGCGATTTTTTTTACTCAGAAGAGTAGGGGAGTAATGCGATATGACGTGCTCTCTTAATCTCTGTTGTGAGCTGGCGCTGGTGCTTTGCACAAGTACCTGTCATACGACGGGGCAAAATTTTTGCTCTGTCAGAAATAAAGCGGCGAAGGCGTGCTACATCCTTGTAGTCGATATGTTCAACTTTATCGGCACAAAAAACGCAGACTTTCTTCTTTGCCTTGCGGCCGCGGTAAGGTCTGTCTGTCTTTTCTCTATCCATGGAATTATTCTCCTTTCGAAAATTTGCGCTTTAGAAGGGTAAGTCATCATCCGTAGCATCGGGGCCGAAGTCCATCGGTAAATCCGTGCTTGTGGATTGTGTTTGATTCTGTGAATCTTTCTTGCCTTCTACAAAATGCGCTTCGTTTACAATCACCTCTGTGACCCAGTGGCGTTTGCCTTCCTGATCGTCCCACGTACGGGTTTGAATCATCCCGTCAACGGCGATAAGGTTGCCCTTTGCAAAGTAACGGGAGATAAAATCAGCCGTATTGCGAAATGCAACGCAATTGATAAAATCTGTCTGCCGTTCTTCGCCTTGCCGTGCGTAGCTTCTTGTACAAGCTACCGTAAAGGATACGACGGAAACGCCGCTCCCTGTAGAACGAAGTTCAGGATCCTTGGTAAGTCTTCCTACCAAAATTGCTTTGTTCAGCATGTGAAAACCTCCCTTTACTCTTCGTCACGACGAACAACGATGGTGCGAAGTACACCTTCTGTGATGCCGTATACACGTTCCAGTTCGCGCGGGAAGTCTGCATTTGCCTTGAAGTTTACGAGAACATAATAGCCTTCCGTTTTGTAGTTAATCGGATAAGCCAGACGTCTTTTACCCCAGACGTCAACGTTCTCAATTTCACCTGCACCTGCAATCAAAGCGGTAAACTTTTCCTGCAATGCTGTGATTTCCTCTTCGGAAAGAGAAGAATCCAGGACAAAAATAGTTTCATAACGGTTCATGATTTCTGCCATTTTTACACCTCCTTTTGGTCTTTGGCCCCCGAGGGAGCAAGGATATCTACTTAATTATAAACGAGTGCATGTATTTTGTCAAGCTTTTTTTACCTTATTTTACAAAAAAGTCTTGCATTATGGCTATTTTATGTCTGCCACCACTTCGTCCGGCGGCATATCCAATACATCGGGATGCTCCAGCGTGTTTCGCAAAAACTTTAAGGCGGATGCAAAGTAATATCCGTCACAGATACGCTCGTCCGTTGAAACCGTGAAATCTAAAAACTTCTTAAGGTCAACGTCACCTGTCCCTTTTTGTAAAACAACCTCCTGCTTTTTTGCACCATATGCAATAAAAAGCGGTACATTTCCAAAATCATATAAATGATGGTAAATAGGGGGGATGCCTAAGGAACCCATCGAAGTAATGACCAGGGAACCATGAAAGGGACTGACATGTAAAAGCGTGCGCGGCAGAAGACCAAAATAGTCTATAAACCGCAAAAATGCAACGGCAAATTTTAAAAGAAGGCCGGGAATATATTGTAAAATACGCGCTGTTTTGTCAAAGCTGCTTTCCGTGCCATCTGTCTGACGATTTTTTTCGATTTCAGCAGTGAATGCATGATATACATCATCTGCCGTGGCATCGGGTGAAAAATTAAGCTTAATCATGGTATCGGTAGCTTCCAGCGTCATTTCCGTCTTAATACTCATGTTAATTTCAATATCGTGACGGGCGTATATCTTTTGCCCCGCGATAAAGCGATTGATGGCAGGCCGTTTGGCAACTGTGCGAATGTAGGCAGCAACCAAGACATGCAGTACGCCGAAATTCCGAAGCCCTTCCTCTCTCTTTTTACGGATATAGGCTTCGATACTGCTGATATCGAGCCTGTAATGCACTGTGTTTTGTGCTCCGGTCCTGTTTTTCATAATATAAGGCGACACTTTAGAAATTGGCGGCAGTGTACGGAGCAGTCTGCCGTCAGCACGATCTCCCAGCTGTCGTTTGTATTTCAAATTTTTCATTCCTTTCCATTTTTCAAAACCCAAAAAATTCCTGAATGTGAAAAAAGAGATATTTGTGCATGCACAAATATCTCTCTAATCCCTAAAAAAGGCATACACTATGCACGTGTTACCAGACCGGAACGCAGGCAACGGGAGCATACGTGAACCGTCTTCGGTGTGCCGGAAACGATTGCACGAACCCTCTTAATATTCGACTTCCACATTTTATTTGTTCTTCTGTGCGAGTGACTGACCTGAATACCGAAAGATACACCTTTTCCGCAAAAATCACACTTTGCCATATATAAACACCTCCTTGACTTCAATGAAAACATAAGCATTATAGCACATATTAAATCATTTTACAAGAGTTTTTTAAAAAAATTTCTAAATTTTTCGTATTTTTTTGTAAAAGGGTTGACTTTTTTACATTAGTGTGCTAAAGTAATAAAGTGAAACATGATTAAGAGGTGTGAAAAATGGAAATGTATACGTTGAAAAATGAAGAGAAGGCAATTTTCGAACTGCGCTCCCTATATAAGAAATACGGCTACACGCAGTACAAAATGAGTAAATTTGAGGAATACGACTTATATGTTCGAAATAAGGATTTCTTGGTATCCGACCATATTATTACATTTAATGATACAAACGGAAAGCTGATGGCATTAAAGCCTGACGTCACCTTGTCCATCATCAAAAAAAGCAGTAACCAGAAGGGCATGGTGGAAAAATACTATTATAATGAGAATGTATACCGCGTATCAGGGAGCACCAAGGCCTTTAAGGAAATTATGCAGACAGGGCTTGAGTGTATTGGTGAGATAAATGCATATAACATTTGCGAAACCGTTTTTTTGGCGGCAAAGAGTCTTGCAAGCATATCCGATAATTACATATTGGACATATCGCAGATGGATATTGTTGAATCGCTTTTGGCGGATATGGCACTATCGGCAGAGCGTACCGCATCCGTACGAAAATGTATCGGCGAAAAAAATCTGCATGAATTGACGGCGATTTGCACGGCGGAAAATAT
>JAZNLF010000028.1:0-4038 GCA_045578945.1 Clostridia bacterium
AAAAAAGGACAGCCTTGAAATCTGCTTTATTCCGAGCGATGATTACGGCGCATTTTTGGAAAGTCGCCTGCCGAGCCTTGCGCGCGAAGGGAAAATCATAGACCAAAACGGCTACACCGTCGGCTTTCACGGCGGTGTGCATCGCTATACCATCGGCCAGCGGAAAGGGCTCGGCGCATTTGGAAAAAGAGTTTTTGTAACCGATATAAACGCCGCGGAAAATACCGTAACCATCGGAGAAAATGATGCACTTTTCAGTGACGGTCTTTATGCGGAAAACGTAAATTTCATGCTCGAAAATCCGCCCGAGGAGCTTTATGTATCAGCAAAAATTCGCAGCGCAGGCCCTATGAGTCCTGCCGTGTGCACCCATACAGCGCGCGGCATCACTCTTCGGTTTGACACGCCCCAACGCGCCATTACGCCCGGGCAAACGGTTGCCCTCTATCAGGGTGATATGCTCATCGGCGGCGCAACCATCACGCGTCGCATCTAATCAATTTCTATAGATTCCATTTTTTCGTTCCATGCAATTCCATTCGACAAAAAAATTTAAAAAAACTTGACAAATGTTGTTTTAAACTATATTATGTATAGAGTATACGTATTTTACAAGGAGGTTCTTATGGCAACATCTGTCTATGGCGCCAGCCTTTGGCGGCTTTCCAAGCTTCTTGAGAGCGGACTCGAAAAAGTAATGCGCCCGATTACAAAGCGATACGGCCTTACGGTTACGCAGGCGCAGCTTTTATACAGCGTTTGGAAAATGGGTACGGGGACAGTCGGCAGCATTGCAAAAGCACTCGGCCTTGCCCGCACCAATACATCATCCATGTGTAAAAAGCTTGCGAAAATGGGTTTTTTGAAAAGGCGCCGCGCGGCGGAGGACGAACGCGTTGTTTCCATTGCCCTTACGGATACAGGGCAGGATGCAGTACGCGAAATTGAATTGCGCCTTTCTCATGCATATAAAAAACAAGAAGCCGTACTCGGCATGGCGGAGCTTGAACGCTTTATGCATGTCTTGTCGGAGGATTTTTCGGAGGAGGATGAGAAATAATGAAAAAGAAAAAACGCGGGGACAGAAACGATGCACGTCGCGTCCGGGGCCTGGATGCGATGCATGTTTTCATGCCCTACCTTCTGCCCAATCGAACGGATAACGAGGCTTTTGTGACAGAAACGGTGGATTTAACTGCCGTCAACGCATTTTTAGCAGAAAAAAATAAGGATAACCCCGCCTACAAATACACGATTTTTCATGTTGTGGCGGCGGCGCTTGCCAAAACGATATACCTAAGACCGAAGCTCAATCGCTTTATCGAAGGGCATCGGCTTTACGAGCGGAATGAAATCCTTTTGTCCTTTGTGGCAAAGCGTATTTTTTCGGATGACGGAGATGAGGCGCTGATTCTTTTAAATTGCGACAAAGACAGTACCATTGATACCATACATGATAAAATTTGCAGTCGTGTTTCCAAAACGCGAAAAGAGGGCGAGGTGGATGATACCACAAAGCTTTTGAATGTACTCGCAAATTTTCCCCGCTTTCTGCTTCGCTTTTTTGTGCGTGTACTGCGTTTTTTGGAATACCATGGCCATTTGCCTGCATTTTTGCGCTATATAGACCCCTATCATTCGACCGTTTTCATTTCAAATCTCGGCAGCATAAAGCTAAACTCTGCCTATCACCATCTGACAAATTGGGGCACAACCTCCCTCTTTGTTGTTATCGGCGAAAAACACTTTGCGCCCGTTTATGACAAGGACGGCAAAAGTGAGGTGCGTGAGGTGTTGCCGCTTGGTATCACGCTGGATGAGCGCATTGCCGACGGCTATTATTACGCAAAATCCATAAAGCTTTTAAAATATCTTCTGACGCATCCCGAAGTTTTGGAATTGCCCGCGGATGTGCCCGTAGCGTATGAATCAAACGAAAAGGAAGGCGTAAAAAAATGATAGAAAGAAAAGCACCGTGGGAGCGTTTTTACGGTCCCGTACCTGCGACGCTGACATATCCCGACTGCACGATGGCAGAACTTGTGGCGGAATCCGCCAAGCGCTACCCCACCTACTCGGCATACGATTTTATGGGTAAGCCCACCGATTATAAAGGCATGATGGAAGAAGTGCATCTTTGTGCAAAGGCTTTTCGCGGCCTTGGTGTGCGCGCAGGTGACAAGGTAACACTTTGCATGCCGAATGTGCCGCAAACTGTCACTTGCTTTTATGCTTTGAATCTCATCGGTGCCGTGCCGAATATGATTCACCCCCTCTCCAGCGAAGGAGAAATTGCTTTTTATCTTAAGGATTCGGAAAGCGTCGCGGCGGTAACGCTCGACCAGTTTTATCCGAAGTTTGAAGCCATACGCGAAAAAGTCAATCTGCCGCATCTTATTATTGCATCTGTCGCGGACGCGCTTGGCACAGTCATGAAAATCGGCTACGCGCTGACGAAGGGGCGCAAAATTCCGCCGCTGCCGCAGGATGCCGACGTTATTCGTTGGAAAAACTTTCTGCGTCTTGGGGAAAGCTTTGTCGGCAATTACCTCTATGCAGGCAAGGCAGATGACGTCGCGGTTATTTTGTATAGCGGCGGCACTACGGGCACGACAAAAGGCATTCAGCTTTCAAACCGCAATTTCAACGCCCTCGCCCTGCAAACGGCTGCCATGAGCGTGACCTGCAAGCCCGGCCAATCCATGCTCGCCGTCATGCCGATGTTCCACGGCTTTGGCCTCGGCGTTTGTATTCATACCATGCTCGTTGCGGGGTGCCGTTGTATTTTGGTGCCGCAGTTTAATGCACAAAGCTACGCGGAGCTTCTGCGCAAAAAGCGTCCCAATTATATTGCAGGCGTGCCTACGCTCTACGAAGCCATCTTGCGCAATCCCGACATGGAAGGTGTGGATTTATCCTGCCTTATGGGCGTTTTCTCGGGCGGGGATTCGCTTTCCATCGAACTGAAGAAAAAATTTGATACATTTTTAAAAGACCATGGTGCGACGATTCAAATCCGCGAAGGCTATGGCACAACGGAATGTGTAACGGCAAGCTGTCTGACGCCGTATGACACATATCGCGAGGGCAGTATCGGGATTCCCTTCCCCGACACATACTATAAAATTGTAAAGCCCGATACCACGGAGGAAGTGCCTTATGGCACCGAGGGCGAAATTTGTCTTTCGGGGCCGACGGTCATGCTCGGCTATGCAAATCAGCCCGAAGAAACTGCAAACACTTTAAAGCTGCATGATGACGGGCATATCTGGCTCCACACGGGTGACCTTGGTATTATGGACCCCGACGGCTTTATATACTACCGCCAGCGCATGAAGCGCATGATTATCTCCAGCGGTTATAACATTTATCCGTCCCAGCTTGAAAATATTATTGACGCACATCCCCTGGTGCACATGAGCTGTGTCATCGGCGTACCCGACACCTACAAAATGCAGAAGGTGAAGGCATTTGTCGTCCTAAAGCCGGGCACACAGGCAACAGAAGAAATTCGTGAGGATTTATTTGCGCATTGCCGCAAAAATATTGCCAAATACGCCATGCCGTATGACATTGAAATACGCGAGCAGCTTCCCAAAACGCTGGTCGGGAAGGTTGCCTACCGCGAGCTTGAGAAAGAAGAGCTTGCGGCGGCTAAAGAAGCATAATACGTCGGAGCTGTAATTTTTTACAGCTCCGTTCTTGCTTTGATAGGGAATAGGAAAAAATGTTCAGAACGGACAAACTGAGCCAAAGCGCAAGCTTTGGGAAACCCGAAGGCGTACACGGGTACGCCGAGAGGCGAAGTTTGTTCGTAGCAAAAAGGCTTCTAAATATAGAAAAATTGAATGTAATGCAATTTTTCGACAGTTTTTACGAATACTTCCGCAAAATAAATGATTCTTATTTATTGGTTCTCTTGCCTTTTTGCGGTCTGGGCTTTTTTTACATTCACTTATAATTTTCTTGCATTTTTGAGACTTGCGCGGTATAATAGAAGAAAAAACTATGCGGAGTGATTTTTAAAAATGTTTATTG
>JAZNLF010000029.1:0-14229 GCA_045578945.1 Clostridia bacterium
TATAA
This sequence comes from Clostridia bacterium, assembly GCA_045578945.1. Taxonomy (GTDB): domain Bacteria; phylum Bacillota; class Clostridia; order UMGS1883; family UMGS1540; genus JAQXGO01. The sequence continues at coordinate 6 of JAZNLF010000029.1, forward strand.
TGTTCCAATTACTGTCAATATGCAAAAAACGATTATGTTGAAACATATTCCCCAATAATACCATTACCCTTTAAAAAAGGCGATATAATTATACATTAGCTTTTAAAAACAACAAAAAACCGTAATATCAATTTCAACTGATATTACGGTTTAATTTTTGTCATATAGTCGGTTTTCAATTTGTTAAAATGGGTAAAATGTGGGTAAATTTTAGTTTTTGTTACCCGTAAACCCTTGAAAACACGGATGTTTACTTATCCAACGGCTTCATTGTCGGGAACAGGAGCACGTCACGGATGGAGGGGGAATCGGTAAGGAGCATAACGAGGCGGTCAATACCGATGCCAAGGCCTCCTGTAGGCGGCATGGCATACTCCAAGGCGTTAATATAATCGTCATCCATCATATTGGCCTCATCATCGCCTGCAGCGCGAAGTGCTGCCTGACGCTGGAAGCGTTCCTTCTGGTCGATGGGGTCATTGAGTTCCGAAAACGCATTTCCCATCTCGCGGCATGTGATAAAGATTTCAAAGCGCTCCGTCATGGACGGGTCGGACGCCTTACGCTTTGCAAGCGGGGAAACCTCAACGGGGTAATCCATAATAAAGGTCGGCTGTACCAGTTTATCCTCAACCTTTTCCTCAAATACAAAGCTGATAATATCGCCGCGCGTATCCTTTCCTTTTTCGGGCACAAGGCCAATGGATTTTGCCATCGCCTGTGCTTCCTCGTCCGTCTTGGTTTCGGCAAAGTCAACACCCGCGTACTTTTTAATCGAATCAATCATGGTAAGGCGTTCCCATTTTGCGCCGAGGTCAACCTCCACGCCCTGGTACATCACCTTGGTTGTGCCCAAAACATTTTGGGCAACTGTTTTTATCATATCCTCCGTCAAATCCATCATGCGGTGGTAATCCCCGAACGCCTCATAAAGCTCAATGGAAGTAAATTCAGGGTTATGCTTCGGGTCCATTCCTTCATTGCGGAAGATACGGCCGATTTCATAAACGCGCTCGAGGCCGCCGACGATAAGGCGCTTTAAGTGCAGTTCGGTTGCAATACGAAGGTACATATCAATATCCAAGGTATTATGATGCGTGATAAAGGGGCGCGCCGCCGCACCACCCGGGATGGTGTTTAAAATCGGCGTTTCCACCTCTAAATAGCCTTGGGCGTCCAGATACTTTCTGATTTCCTGAATAATACGGCTTCTTGTAATAAACGTTTTTCTGACATCGGGATTTACGATTAAATCCACGTAGCGCTGGCGATATTTGAGGTCCGTATCCTGCAGACCATGGAACTTTTCAGGCAGCGGTCTTAACGATTTTGCCAAAAGCGTAATCGCGGTCACCTTCACAGAAATCTCGCCCGCATGTGTGCGGAACACTTCACCCTCCACGCCGACAATATCGCCGATATCAAACTTTTTGAATGCGGCATACGGCTCGTCCCCAATCTCGTCACGCCGTACATAAAGCTGAATGCGGTCACTTCTGTCCGCTAAATCCGAAAAGGACGCCTTGCCCATCACGCGCTTTGACATCATACGGCCGCCAAGGGAAACCTTTTTGCCCTCCAAAGCATCAAAATTCTCTTTAATTTCGGCGGCATGATGCGTAACATCATAGCGCACCTTCAAAAAGGGGTCATTCCCCCCGTCTTGTAATTCCTGTAATTTTTCGCGGCGCACGCGCAGGATTTCATTCAAATCCTCCATAGCGCCTTGATTTATCATTTCTGCCATGGTATGCCTCCATAGAATTTATTTCTCGTTATCATATCACAGAAAGTGTTATTTGTCAACCATTTGTGCACAGAAAACGCGAAAAATCCCTTGACAGACAAGGATTTCTTTGCTACAATAGGTAAGACATGTGCATATGAAGGCACGCGCTTTCCAGAAGGAAAGAAAAAATTTTCAGAAAGAGGTTTTTCCTATGCACATTCAAAAAATGACGTATTCTGCGATTTTTCTGGCGCTCTGCCTTCTGCTGCCGTTTCTGACGCTGCAGACGGTGCCGCTCGGCAACATGTTTTCCCTGATGCACATTCCCGTATTCCTATGCGGCTTTTTGTGCGGATGGCCGTACGGCTTTTCGGTCGGCTTTATGGCGCCGCTTCTTCGTAATCTCTTGTTTTCCATGCCGCCGTTTCCGCGCAATATTGCGATGGCAGCGGAGCTGGCAGTATATGGTCTTACCGCAGGCCTTCTCTATCGTCTTTTCCCGAAAAAAACAGGATATTTATATGTAAGTCTTTTGCTTTCCATGCTTTTGGGGCGCATTGCCTGGGGCATTGTGACATCCCTTTTGGTGGGGAATTTTACATTTTCCGCATTTTTAGCGGGTGCCTTTTTAAATGCCGTGCCGGGCATAATCTGTCACATTGCGCTTGTGCCGATTTTGGTTCTGGCGCTTTTGAAAAGCGGGGTTTTTCATGCAGAGAATCAAAAATCAAATTAAAACGCTTTTAGAGAAAAAAGAACGTGTTATCATCTCAATTGAAGGGGGTGCGGCATCCGGCAAAACCACGCTTTCCGCGCACCTTGCCGAAGTTTTCGCTGCAAATCTGTATCATATGGATGACTTTTTTCTGCCCCCTTTTTTGCGAACGCCCGACCGGCTTTCCCAAGCGGGCGGCAACGTGCATTACGAGCGATTTTATGAGGAGGTCGTGCGTCCTCTTCTTTCGGGCAAAGCCTTTTCCTATGGTGTGTTTAATTGCCACGCGGGGAAAATCACATCTACCAAAGAGGCGCCGCAAAACCGCGTACACATTATAGAGGGCGTATACAGTGCGCACCCGTATTTTGGCGATATCTATGATTTGCGCGTGTTTTTGGATGTGGATGCAATAGTGCAAAGGGAGAGAATCAAAGCACGAAATCCTGCCTCTATAGATGCATTTTTCACACGCTGGATACCGATGGAAAATCAATATTTTTCTGCCTTTTCTGTTCGGGAACAAAGTGACATTATTTTAAAAAGTACAGACTGTTAAAAGGAAAGAATATAAAAAAGCAAAAAAATAGACCAGCTTTATAAAGCTTCTCTATTTTTTATGCTTCGCCGCCTGCGAGTCCTTCATAATCATCGAGAAATCCCTCTGCCGCTTTCGAGGCACGGAATCCGATTTTGTTATCACGGAAACCGAATGCAAGTGTGAGATTTCCGAAATACTTATCTATAATGTTGATGCGAAGGAGAAGTTTATTTTCCTCCGGCCATACGCCTGCGCCCACGTAGCGATAACCGCGTCCCATCGGCACACCAATACGGTCACCCGAATAATGCGTTTCGGGGAATTCCCCTTCTTTATATGCACCAAAGCCAAAGGTAATGCTTTTTTCGCCGCGCGCGTTTTTATAATAGAGTGTGCCCTCATTCTCGCCGAATGCAAAGCGTACCCATTCCCAACCGAGTGCATTTTTCGCAAGCTTATAGGTCCTGCCCTGTATATTTTCTGCCACAGGGCTCATTTTTTCGCCTTTCGGCATAATGAGGCTTAAGGAATCAAGCTTTTCACCCAGTGCGGAAAGTGCCGCGGGATTTTCAGGCAATGCTTCCTCTTTACATGTATGCACAATAAGGTGCTTTGTGGCAAGGCGCAGCATACGCGCCGTATCAAATGCTTTTCCGCCCTGATTATCCGCAGTACATACAACCATCAGGTCTTTATCGGGATAGCAGAAAGCATGCTGGTTTCCCATGCCGTTAAATACAAAGCTGTTATCCTCTCCGCGCCAGATTTGATATCCATAGCCCGTAGCGAGATAGATATTGCCGCCATAGGCATACGTATCGGTATCAATCTGCAAGGCCGTAGCTTCCTTTACAAAGCTTTCGGAAAGGAGCTGCTCGCCGTTTACCTTCCCGTTTTTTAGGTAAATATAGGCGTATTTTGCAAGGTCAAGCGTCGTACAAAGCACGCCCGAGCCACCCCACGAAAAGCCGTCGGGGCTTTCTATACACTTTACGTTTTTGGAAAAATCGAGCTTATGCAGCATTTTATCGTACATGTAATCCATAAAGGGCTTACCCGTCAGCCGTTCCACCAAAACATTTAAGATAAACGTTGCGGACGTATCATAGCAAAAGATAGTGCCCGACGGTTTATTCGGCTTTTCCCGAAAGAAGGATTCCACCCAGTATTTTACATTTCTGCCCGTGCCCTGCAACGCATAGCTATTTTCAAACGGCGTTGCCATCATTAAAAGGTTTTCAATGGTAGTTTCCCGAATATAAGGATGCATCTCTTCCTCGGGGTATTCGGGGAAATATGTGCAAATTCTGTCGGAAAGCTTGATTTTTCCTTCGTCTAACAGAAGGCCGACGGCACCTGCAACAAAGCTCTTGGATACGGAATACATGCGATGGCGGAAATCCTTGTCAAAAGGCTTCCAATACCCCTCCGCCACAATTTTACCGCGACGGATTACCATGATGCTGTGCATATATAATGCGTTTTCTTCCAACACTTCCACAAAACGTTTGATATTCTCGGATGAAAGACCAACGGATTCGGGACTTCCATATGTAAAAACTTCTGCCATGCGTATCACCCTTCTTTCCTGTATTTACCGGAGTCTGTCAGCTTATGAAGCGCCGTGGTTATAGCCTCCCAGTGCGCTTCGCACCGAAACAGATTCTCCATTGCATTTAAAAATGTGGGGTGATAGTTAAGATGCAAGCTCCCTTTTCCTTCCTTCCCCAAGACATTCTTTGTAACAAGATCATCGCAAAGCGGCTCCCCATTATTCCCCGAAAGTAAAACGAGGTAATAGTCCATCATGGAAAGCGCAAATTCTTCGTATTTTTCTTTGATGAAGCCCGGCTTTTTAATTTCTTCACTCCGCGCAAAGAAATCGTCTAAAATCTCCTGTCCTCCAAGGCCTACGCCTTTATTTTCGCGGCATATGGGAATGTACTCCACCTCGAGTGTATCGCCGAAGGTGGCTTTCACCACTATGCTCGTCTTCCAGTATTCGTTATCGAGGAAGTCGAAAACAAAGTTACCCTGTCCGTAGCAAATTACGCCGTTTTTGTATTTTTCTTCACAGCATACGCAATGGCTATGTTGGCCGACCACAAGGTCTGCGCCCTCGTCTATCATTTTGCGGCATGCTTTTTGCACCCTTGGAGAGGGATACCGATAATGTTCCTTGCCGCCATGGTAGATAACGACTACATAATCACATTCCTTTTTTAAATCGCGGATATGGTCGTAGCTGTCAAATACATCAAAGGGGTTTGCGCCTGCATTTTCTTCATCTGCAATCGTAAATTCATGCTCCGCACAGTTGTATAAGCCGATTTTCTTGCCGTTCTTTTCGAAAATATGCGGTTTTTGCGCCTCGGCAAGGTTTTTGCCTGCGCCGACATACGGGATGTCATTTTCCGAAAGCACTTTCATCGTCTCAAACAGGCCTTCCTTATCCTGGTCAAGCGTATGGTTATTGGCAAGGCCGATTAAATCGGGGTTTAACGCTTTCAGCCCTTTCACCACCGAAGTCGGTGCTATGAGATTGGGGCCGCATTTTACAATCGGTCTTTCCGTGTCGCAAAGCGGCACCTCGAGATTGTAAAAACGAAGGTCGGCTTCCTGCATCTTCTCCCAAAGCGCCTCGGAAACAAAACTTTTTCTGTCCCCTTCCGAAAATTCTTTAAAGTTACTTTCTGTAGGGACTGTGTCCCCGCAAATCATTAGACTTACTGTCATTTTTATCCTCTCTTTCTTTGTATTTTATTTATATAGGAAAACAACGTTATCTTGCCTATAAACCCAGTCGTTTTTCAAGCGTCTTTTTCTCTTCCTCATACCCGGGTTTCCCAAGAAGTGCAAACATATTCTTCTTATATGCTTCAACGCCCGGCTGGTTAAAGGGGTTTACGCCTAAAATATAGCCTGAGATACCACATGCTTTTTCAAAAAAGTAAATAAGCTGTCCTAAGAAATATTCGCTGATTTCAGGAATGTGAATGATGAGATTCGGCACACCGCCGTCATTATGCGCAAGCAGCGTTCCCAAAAACGCTCTGTTGTTGACATAGTTCATTGTCTTTCCTGCCAGAAAGTTTAAGCCGTCTACGTTATCGTCCGTCTCTTTAATCATTACATCGTCATCCGTTTTAATAACGTTTAGAACAGTTTCAAAAAGCACACGTCTGCCGTCTTGGATATACTGCCCCATTGAGTGCAGGTCTGTCGAAAAGTCAACAGCCGCAGGGAAAATTCCCTTGCCGTCTTTGCCTTCGCTTTCGCCGTAGAGCTGCTTCCACCACTCGGCGAAATAATGCAGTCTCGGCTCGTAGTTCACCATGATTTCGGTGGACTTCCCTTTCTGCAGGAGAATATTCCGAATTGCCGCATACATATAGCAATCGTTCTTGTAAATATCACTTATTTTATAGTTTTCTGCAGCCGTCCTTGCCCCTTCCATCAGCTTTTCAATATCTGCGCCTGATGCTGCAATCGGAAGTAAGCCAACTGCGGTTAAAACAGAGAATCTGCCGCCCACATCATCCGGAATGACAAAGGTTTCATAGCCTTCTTCCGTTTCCAGATTTCTAAGCGCGCCGCGGGCTTTATCGGTTGTGACATAAATTCGATTTTTCGCCGCATCTTTTCCATATTTTTCTTCCAAAAGGCTTTTGAAAACACGAAAAGCAATGGCAGGCTCTGTGGTTGTACCTGATTTTGAAATGACATTAACAGAGAAATCGTGATTTTTTACCAGCTTCACGAGCTGTGCAAGATAGGACCCGCTTATGGAGTTTCCCGCAAAAAATATCTGCGGCGTTTCTCTTTTGTCTTTCGGGAGCAAATTATAAAAATGATCCGTCAACATATCAATGACTGCCTTCGCACCCAAATACGAACCGCCGATGCCAATGACAATCAAAATCTCCGAATCGCTCTTGATTTTTTCCGCCGCTTTTTGAATTCGCCCAAATTCTTCTTTATCATAGGAAAACGGAAGGTCTAACCATCCCAGAAAGTCATTGCCCTCGCCTGTGCCCATGGTCAATTTTTCGTGTGCATCTTTTACGGCAGCTTCCATTTGCCGAATCTCTTCCTCCGAAACAATCCCGCATAAATTTGAATAGTCAAGGGTTACACTTTTCATTTATATCTCCTCCACTACTTTAAAATTTTTCTGCTACTTATAGATTATCGCATGCACGTCGGGCGTTGCCACTTCTAAGAGAACTGTGCCCTTTTTATCCATTTGTCCCCCGCGCGAGATGGCAATATGCACTTTTTTCTCCTGATGCACGCGCGCATACTCTATAAAGTCATCGTCTGTCTCTTCAAAAACAATATCTCCAAGCCTTATGGCGGCATTGTTATTTTTAAGTTCTGCCAGTTTTTTATAAAAGCCCTGCAGGTCGGTATTTTGGGCATCCCACTTATAAAAACCACGATTTAAGGGATCTTCAAAGCCTTCCATACCAATCTCATCCCCGTAGTAGATGCACGGATTACCAGGAAGCGTAAACTGCAAAATTGCCGCCGCCTTCGCGCGTGCCAGCGCCCTATCATACGCCGCACCGCAAAGCCGAAAGTTTGCCTTTTCGGTTTTGCTCATTCCCTCCCCTATGCCTGAAAGTGCCGTGAGGATTCTGGGCGTATCATGGGTTGAAAGCAGATTCATCAGGCAGTCTATTACGGGGCGTGGATAGTTTTCCATAATGGTCATCACGCGATTCGCAAAATCTCCCCCTGTGATTTCGCCCTTTACAAAGCCGAAAATGGCTTCCCGAAAGGGGTAATTCATCACAGAATCCAGCTCGCTGTCACAAAAATATTTTCTGCGCACTCCATAGCTGATTTTGTTTGATGCATCCTCCCAGACTTCTCCCAAAAGAAGGGCTTTGGGATTGATTGCCTTGAGTTTCTTTTTGAAGGCCGCAATAAACGCATCGGGCAGTTCATCTGCCACATCCAGCCGAAAGCCGTCTGCACCGAGCCCGAGCCAATAGGCGAGCACACTGTCCTCCCCATGTATCATGTAATTTTGATAACTTTCGCACAGCTCATTTACACAGGGCAGAGTGTCAATCCCCCACCAGGACACGTATTTGTTTGGATATTCTGTAAACTGATACCATTCTCTGTAGGGAGAAGCAGGATTGCTCACGGCGCCGTTCCCAAAAATGCCCTTTGCGTCAAAATATATACTGTTACTCCCTGTATGCGAAAAAACGCCATCTAAAATAATTTTTATATGAAGCTCGTGCGCCGCCGTGCATAAGTCTTTAAAATCGCTTTCTGTGCCAAGGAGCGGGTCTATCCTTTTATAATCCGCCGTATCATAGCGGTGGTTTGAATAGGCCATAAAAATAGGATTTAAATAAATAATGCCGACGCCCATATCCTTAAGATAGGCAAGCTTTTTTGTGATGCCCTTGAGGTTGCCGCCAAAAAAGTCATTATTCATGATTTTGCCTTCTTTGCTTGGCAGATATACGGGAATATCTTTCACGTCCGCATGTAAAAAATAAGGCTCTAATTTCCCTGTGGCTTGCACCTCGCCTTCTTTTGCAAAGCGGTCAGGAAAAATCTGGTACATAACCCTTCCTTTAAAATCAGAAGGGGTATCATAGTCTTTGTCAAAAGCGGTCACCTGCCACAAATCGCCGACGGCGATATTGGTGTCATCCCCTTGTTTATATAGGTCAAAAGTGCCCTCTTCTGTCGTAATTTTAAAATAATAAAAATAAAGCGCGTTGGCAAAAAGAGAAAACTCTGCCGTATACACTTCGTACGCGCCCTCTCTTTCCGCAAGGGAAAAGGGCACGGTCATCCGAAATCCCGCTTCGTTTTGTATTTTAAGAAAGACAGCTGTTGTGCGGCAGCTCGCGGGAATTTTAATCCGCAATCTGCACAGTTCATTTTGCCGCAGGCAGCCAAACGGAGATTTATAATATTTGTCCTTGCTGTTATAAAGAATACGCATTTTCTTCACCATTTTAGTCTATTTGCATCATGCCATACTCTCAGTAGCATATGCCAAATACTTTCTGCATATTCCTTTTTATAGAAGCTTTCTCTTTCCGCCTGAAATTATACCAAAAAACCCCTTGTATGTCAAGGCGGAATTGACATTTCAAATCCTTTTTGCATAAAAACAAAAGCATTGAAAAAACTCTTGTATGTAGTATATAACGGAGGTAATGATTTTGAATCGAAAAAGCGGCGTTTTGATGCATATATCTTCTCTCTGGGGCGATTACTCCATCGGCGATTTTGGTGCTGCGGGAAGGGATTTCATTGATTTTTTGGCAGAATGCGGGTTTTCCTATTGGCAGGTCCTGCCGCTTTGCCCGACGGATGCTTATAATTCCCCCTACAAATCCCCTTCCTCTTTTGCAGGCAACCCCTATTTTATCAGCCTCGAAACGCTTTGGGAACAAGGCTTACTCACTTATGGAGAGCTGCATCAGCAAAAGCAGTCCACCCCTTATACATGCGAATATGCGCGCTTGCAAAGCGAACGAATACCCATTTTAAAGCTTGCAGCAAAAAGAGTGACCGATTGGCGGGCGATTGATGCATTTGCGGGGCAGAATCCATACATCGAACAATTTTGTAAATTTATGGCAATCAAAGATGCAAACGGCGGCACGGCGTGGCAGACGTGGGAAAGTGAAAACTATCGGGAGGACGACTTCTCTGCGTGGAAGTTTATGCAATATGCGTTTTTCACAGCGTGGGGCAAAATCAAGCAGTATGCAAATGATAAAGGCATCCAAATCATTGGAGATATGCCGATTTATGTAGCAGAGGACAGCAGCGATGTATGGACGAACAAACATCTTTTTAAGCTGGATGCAAAAAACCGCCCCATTACCGTGGGAGGCGTCCCGCCCGACTATTTTTCCCAAGACGGCCAGCTTTGGGGCAATCCTATTTACGATTGGGCTGCCATGGAAAAGGATAGCTTTCGGTGGTGGAGGGACAGAATCCGTCAGGCGCAAACTTTGTTTGACGGCGTTCGCATCGACCACTTTCGGGCAATCGAATCCTTTTGGGAGGTCCCCTTCGGGGCAAAAACCGCGAAAGAGGGCACGATGACAAAAGGCCCCGGCATGAAGCTTATACGCGCTATCCAAGACAGCTGCAAAAATATGTTTATAATTGCAGAAGATTTGGGGATGATTGGCGAGGATGTTATCAAACTTTTAAAAGATAGCGGGTTCCCCGGCATGCGCGTTTTTCAGTTTGCTTTTTTAGGCGATAAAAATTCCCCGCATCTGCCGCATAACTACCCCAGCCATTCTATCGCCTACACGGGTACGCATGACAACAACACGCTGCTCGGATACCTTTGGGAACTTGACGCGAGAACGCGCCGCCATATGCTCAGGTACTGCGGGCACTCGAATGAAAATTGGGAGGACGGCTATGGTGCAATCCTCCGCACCCTGTTTGCATCGCACGCAGGCGTCGTGATACTGCCGATTCAGGATTTACTGGGATATGGCTCCGACACGCGGCTGAATACGCCGGGTAAGGCAGCGGGAAATTGGGAATTCAGAGTCACAAAAGAGCAGCTTGACCATATTGATAAAACGAAATTCCGCCAATTAAATGAGCTGTATGGGAGAATCTAAATAAAAATGTCCCGAATATATCTTATATAAAAAAGGAACTGTAAACAATACAATTCCTTTCTTGGTGGGGATAGGAAAAAATGCTCAGAACGGGCAAACTGAGCCAAAGCGCAAGCTTTGGGAAACCCGAAGGCGTACATGGGTACGCCGAGAGGCGAAGTTTGTTCGTAGCAAAGCGTTCTGGGCTTTTTTTACATCCCCATTTTTTAAAGATTCATTTCTTCTTTAACTTTTTTAAAGCAATCCACAATAAATAAAATATCTTCTTCGCTGAGTGCCGCGGAAAGCTGCGTTCTGATTCTCGCCTTCCCTTTCGGTACGACAGGATACGAAAAAGCTACCACGTACACGCCCTTTTCCATCATGCGTTTTGCCATTTCAACCGCAGTATGCTCGTCATACAGCATAATGGGAATAATGGGTGTGCCGCCATCCATAACGTCAAGACCGATTTCCTTAATTTTTTCCGCAAAGAGCTTTGTATTTTTAAAGAGCTTTTCGCGCATGGAAAGGTCATTTTCAATCATTTCAAGCACTTTTAAGGAGCCTGCGGCAACCGCAGGTGCCAACGTATTGGAGAAAAGATAAGGTCTGGAGCGCTGGCGCAAAAGGTCGATGATTTCCTTTCTGCCCGAAGTAAAGCCGCCCGAAGCGCCGCCGAGCGCCTTGCCGAAGGTACCTGTGATAACATCCACGCGCCCAACGACGCCGCAATATTCGGCTGTGCCGCGCCCTGTATCTCCCATAAAGCCTGCAGCATGGCTGTCATCTACCATAACCAGGGCATCGTACTCGTCTGCAAGGTCGCAGATGCTTTTCAAATCCGCTACAATGCCGTCCATCGAGAAAACGCCGTCTGTTGCAATCAGCCTGATGCGGCAATCTTTTGCTTCTTCAAGCTTTGCACGGAGGTCTTCCATATTGTTATTTTTATAGCGCAATCTCTTTGCCTTGCAAAGTCTGACGCCGTCTATGATACTTGCATGATTCAGCTCGTCGCTGATGACGGCATCCTCGTCTGTAAGAAGCGTTTCAAAAAGGCCGCCATTTGCGTCAAAGCATGAGGAATACAAAATCGTATCCTCTGTGCCGAGAAACTGGCTGAGCTTTTCCTCAAGGTCTTTGTGAAGCTTTTGGGTGCCGCAGATAAAGCGTACGGAGGAAAGCCCGTAGCCGTAGTTATCATAGCTTTTCTTTGCAGCCTCGATAACTTCCTTATGGTTGGCAAGCCCAAGATAGTTATTTGCACACATATTGATAACTTCTCTGCCATCGTCAAGGCTTACCTTTGCGCCCTGCGGAGAAGTAATTACCTTTTCATTTTTGGTAAGTCCTTCTTTCTCGATTGTTTCACAAGTTTCCTTAAAATATTTTAATGCCGTTTTCATTCTGAAATTCCTCCCTTACCCAAGTGATGTCCAGTCAAGGATAACCTTGCCGCACTTACCGCTGTTCATAGCTTCGAATCCTTTTTCGTACTCGGTAATGTCCATACGGTGCGTGATGATATTGGATATATCAAGGCCTCCCTGCAGCATCGCAGACATTTTATACCAGGTTTCGTGCATTTGTCTGCCGTATATACCTTTAATCATCAGCCCATTGAATATAATCTTTGACCAGTCAACCTTGCTGTCACTTTTCAAAAGTCCTAAAAGGGCAATCTTTCCGCCGTGAATCATATGGTCTATCATTGTATTCAGCGCAATTTCGCTGCCAGACATTTCAAGGCCTACATCAAAGCCTTCTTTGATAGACAGCTTTTCCATGATGTCTGAAAGGTCTTCCTTTGCAGTATTGACTGTGTATTGTATGCCGAGCTTTTTCGCAAGCGCAAGTCTTTCGTCATGAATATCTGTAATAACAACGCGCCGTGCACCCACATGTTTGCAGACTGCCGCCGCCATAATGCCTATCGGGCCTGCGCCTGTAATCAGAACATCCTCACCCGTCAGTTCAAAGGAAAGCGCCGTATGTACTGCATTGCCGAACGGGTCAAAAATGGAATACATCTCTTCGGGAATATCCTTTTCACATTTGCGGACATTTTCCTGCGGAATCACTAAAAACTGTGCAAATGCGCCATCGCGATTTACCCCTACACCTATCGTTTCTTTGCAAAGGTGGCCGTTTCCCGCCAGGCAATTTCGGCATTGACCGCAAACGATGTGTCCCTCGCCCGAAACGATGTCCCCCTCGTGCCAGTTTTGTACATTGCTCCCGACTTCAACAATTTCGCCAACATATTCATGTCCTATAACGCGGGGCGTCTCGATTGTTTTTTGTGACCATTCATCCCAGTTATATATATGTAGGTCTGTTCCGCATATAGCCGTCTTATGTATTTTAATCTTTACATCATTGATCCCAACAGTCGGCTCGGGTACGTCCTCAAACCACAACCCTTTTTGCGGATATTTTTTTACAAGTGCTTTCATCTTACTTACCCTTTCCTATATATTCATTAATGATTTTTCCAGCAATTGAATAAAATCAGCAGTAATGTCCGAAACTTTGCGTTCCTCATTCAGTAAATATCCGATAATATAAAATTCCTTACTCATAAAGGGAACACTTATAATATCGTTTTTATTCAGTGCGGAAGGCATGATGCCTGTACCTATGGTATACGCATCGGTAAGCATCAGAAGGTTCATGAGTGTTGCTCTGTCGCTTATTTCGATGTGTTTATCGCTGTATGCAGCATCGGTCAATTCTTCCGTGAAAAATGAACTGTTATGTTCGCCCTGCTCATAAGATACATAAGGATACCCTATAAGCTCCTGCATTGACAGTATGTCACAATGCGAAAGCGGATGCCCGTTCCTGAAAAAGACATGGGGTTTGACTTCTATCAGCGGCGTAAAAAGCAATTTTTTCTTGCTTAAATAACGCTTCATGATATCGAAATCGCCATCTTTTACTGCAATGATACCTATATCACTTTGCGCTGTTTCAACATCATGAATTACATTATAGGTTTCAATTTCCCTGATGGAGAAACGATAGCTTTCGCTTTTTACATTTTTTAAGAAATTACCGAAAATATCTGCAATAAAATCATAATGCTGCGTCGCAATGTATAATTTTTTTGCTATTTTTTTCTTGTATCTTTCTGCAATAAAATCGCTGTTTTGGCATATTTCTGTCGCATACTTTACAAACTCTGCCCCTTCATCCGTCAGGTATGCACCGTTGCCGGAACGCTCAAAAATCTTTATCTTCAGTTCCTGCTCCAAAGATTTTATACTGATGGAGAGCGATGATTGTGCGACGAAAAGCTGCTTTGCCGCTTCGTTAAATGAGCCTGTTTTCGCAATAGCCAATACATATTTGCATTGTTGTATTGTCATATCAACCCATCCTTATTCATTAGAATATGTTATTAAGATTATACACTCTTTTAAAACGAAATACAAATATATATATTCTATTATTTCCGTTCATATAAATAAATACCTTTTTATCCCCGACCAAAAAGGGGGTGTGTAAAGAAACTTGGTTTCTTTACACACCCTTTTTTATGATTTCACTTATTTTTGCGTCGTAGAAGTCTGTTAATTCTGCGGCATATTCCTCGCGGCTGCTTTGTGCAATCACGCGGC